>CAJOOV010000059.1 GCA_905236265.1 uncultured Oscillospiraceae bacterium
ACCGAGGTGGTGATGATCACCGGGACGCTCCAACGGGCTGCGTATTCCCGATAGACGTCATCCAGCTTACTCTGGCTGTGATCCTCTAAAATCTCCGGAACGATCTTCCGATATACCGCAGCATTCTGCTCTGTCAGCGTCAAATAAGGAAGGACAATTACTATCCGCCGCTGTCCGTTTTTGATGCAGTGGCGAAGGGCAAAGTGAAGCAAGGCCAACGTTTTCCCCGTTCCTGTAGGTGCCGTCAACGTAAACAGTCCGCTCTGACAGTCACCCATGTTGCCGCATTGATCGAACAGCCAGCTGCGCAGATGGTTCAAGTCTGAATCTGCGGTAGATCGGCTGCACAGCAGCGCCCGATATTTGTACAAATCACGCATTAGACGCTCCGGCTCAAACTCGCTACACTCTGATGTAAGCAAATAAGAGGGGTCTTCCTCATTGGCGGAAACACTGTAATCCGCGTCCACCAGGCAGGAAAATAAAAACCGGGTGTATAGCATCCGTTCCAGATTCCGTTGGTACACTCCCCCATCCGAAGTGGGCAAAAACGGTTTCGGCCTTGATGGTTGGTAGTCAGGAAAATCCTTTCTGAACTGTTCCCACGCCGCATTGTATTCCTTGCCGGCTAGTGCACTGATTCTGCCATCGTGTCCCTCAGCTTCTGCTCCTTGAAGGCTCTCTGCAAATTTGTTTTCCCAATCCCCAAGGGGATTGAGTCCGCTATGATGGGCAAGGATTGCCTCAATGACCGGCACATACGTCTGTGGGAGTCGCTTGGAGCCGGAGATCAGTTTATACAACAATGCGGCGCTGGAAAAGGCGTGGTCAATCCCCGTCTGCTCTCCTGTTAAAACGCTCTGAAATCGTGTGCCGTACTTTCCGACGTCATGGAATTGTCCAGCCATCTGCGCAGCGTCACCGGATCCGAAGGAAGCGCCAAACCCCACCGCCTCCCGTGCGACACTGCGAAGATGCTCTGCCACAGTGGGCTGCAGTCCGTTGGCTAATTTAGATTTGGCAAAATACTGTTTGTTTTCCGTCATTTCTTTTCTACCTCCATCCTCCCTGTCTTCAAGTGGTGTATGTCTTTGGGATGGCATACTGTCCCCTGACCATTTGGAGCTTTTCCTTGAGTTTTTTGAAGCTATTTTACCTCACAAGGAGTCCCATATTCAGGACTTCAACAAGCCTGTGTCGGATGCTCAGTTGAATAATTTATACTATTTGCACATTATATTATATGACACGAAAGTCACATGTTCAACAATATATGCACCTTCCCGGTCCTCTACTCCCCCTCCATCCCCAACAGATACTGCGCCTCCGAGATGGTAATGGTAAACTTCACCTAAAGCCCGTACCCCCGGCCAATCTCCACCCGCCGGGTCATATGTCCGCAGATCTTTTTCTTCTCGGGCGTGGTAGCCATGTCATACAGGTCTGCCCAGCAGGAGAGTTGCTGATGCTCCTTTGGGAACTGAACAATCGATGGTGGTTTTTCCTGTCAGTGGTAGAAAAATTCGGCCACCACAGTGACCGCATTACACATTTCCGGACATCAGCGCCCGCCTTCATTTTGCCCGCTCAGATGGCTGACCCGCTCTGGTTTGGCCTCTATCACGCCTTGGATGTAGTCTGCGCTTTGTGTAGCTCATATAGACGATCCCGATTCCAGAGTATCACACCAGTAGCCCTAGCTGCATCCTGTGCGCCGGGAGTAACCGCCACATTTTTAAACCATTGTCTATCAGTAAATCTGCACACCTGAATTCATTCAGATTTACTTTGATGGAAAATCTGAACGACCAATGGGCGGCTGTTCTTATCTGTCTATTAACTTGCTTTCTTGGGGCGGGAGACCATCAGATTGGTTTCCACCTCAAACGTGTAATGAATATCTACATTCTGCACCAATTCACCGTCAATCAGCTCCGGGTTGTGGGCAACAATGTTGCTGACCAGCTCATTGAGCACCTGTTCGTCCAGCTCCTGAATCCCAGCGTATCGACGTACCATCTCAACCCAATGCTGGATGTTGACCTGCTTCTCAGAGGTCTCGCTCAGCATCGCCCGGTATTCGGCAATCTGCTGATCCAGCGTTTCCTGTTCAGACTGGGTGTTGGTCAGCATCCGGTTGAAGTTGTTCTCGTTCAGCCGACCACCCATCCAGTCCTGATAGAGCCTGTCCATCATCGTGTCCAGCTCCTGCTTCCGCTTTTCTGCGGCGGACAGC
>CAJOOV010000060.1 GCA_905236265.1 uncultured Oscillospiraceae bacterium
ATGGCCTCTGCGCTGGGGGTCAGTGTGGTGACAGTGGAAAGTGCTTACGGCCAGCTTGTGGCGGAGGGGTATCTGGAGAGCAGAAACCGGAGCGGATTCTATGTGCTGCCGGTTGTGCCTGCCCCCAATATGAAACAGGCCTGCGCTCCCCTGCCTCCGCCTGTCTCCGCACCGGAACAGCGCTGGCGCTATGATTTTGCCACCTCCGGCTCCGATGCATCCAGCTTTCCCTTTTCCGTCTGGGCAAAGCTGAGCCGAGAGGTGCTTTCCTCACGGGATGCCGCCCTTTTGACCGCCGCCCATCCCCAGGGGGTGGAGGTGCTGCGCAATGCCATCGTCCGGCATCTGTACCGGTTCCGGGGGATACAGGTGTCGCCGGAGCAGGTAATTGTGGGGGCGGGGTCGGAGTTTCTCACGTCTCTTCTGGTTCAGCTTCTGGGCAGCTATGGGGGCTATGCCCTTGAAGACCCCGGATACGGCAAGATTGAACGAATCTTTCGTGCCAACGGTGCGCAGGTCTCCCCTATTGCGCTGGATGAGCAGGGTCTCAGCGTGGCGGGACTGGCGCAGAGCGGGGCGAGAGTGGTTCATATTACCCCCTCCCATCACTTCCCACTGGGCATCGTCATGCCCATTTCACGGAGAATGGAGCTTTTGGACTGGTGCAGGAGCGCACCCGACCGGTATATTATTGAGGATGATTATGACAGCGAGTTTCGCTTTTCGGGGCGACCCATTCCCGCCCTGCAGGGGATGGACAGGGAGGGCAGGGTCATCTACCTGAATACGTTTGCCAAAAGCCTTGCCCCCTCCCTTCGCATCAGCTATATGGTGCTGCCCCCTGCCCTTCTGGAACGCTACCGCAGAGAGTTCCTGTTCTATTCCTCCACGGTTCCCTCCTTTGAGCAGTACACATTAGCTGCCTTTATGGAACAAGGGTATCTGGAGCGCCATATTGCCAGAACCAGAAGCAGGTATCAGGCACGCTGCAAGGCGATTCTCCGTGCGGCACGGGAAACCGGACTGGATAGAATTGCCTCTTTTTCAGGCGGGGAATCCGGACTGCATCTGCTGATGGAGGTTCACACGCTCGCTTCTCAGCAGGAGCTGACCCGTCTGGCAGCGCAGCGGGGCGTGCGCCTGTATCCGCTGGAGGCGTATTATTTATGTGAACCTCCCCAAAAAACGCCGCCCACCTATGTGATGGGGTACGGCAGGCTTTCAGAGGAGGAGCTGAGAGAGGCAGTGGCTCAGCTTCAGAGTGCCTGGACAGGGGATGCTTCGGCAATATGAGCCGGGAGAGAGGTTATGTTTGAATGTTTGATGGCTGTTATTTTTTGTAACCAAACAGGGGACACATTCCGCCACACTTCTTACTTTTCTTCGTTTTTGCACCTTTTTCCCCTGAATGGGCTAAATCTGAAAACTATTTCTTGACATTTCATCAGAAACGGCGTATAATGCTCTTTGTCAGGCGAGGTTACAAAGATTACAATGAGTGTGATTCGGCACGCTCCGAATCCTCTGAACACTCAGCAAGGAGGTCAGTATGACTCCCAGAAAAACTGCATTATGTTCACCTTTTGTTCGAGCGACGATGCAGCTTACAGCAACGATCACTACGATATTGGCTGTACTGATGCTGCTGAATCTGTCTGCCAATGCAAAAATTACTTACGCAATCAGGGACGGGGATCAACACCTTGTGATTTCCTCCAACGCAACGGATCTGGATGAGGTTCTGGACGAGGCGGGGGTGGAGCGCTCTGAGTGGGACATCCTTGACACCACGGCCAAAGATGAGATCGTCAATGTCTCGGTGATCCGCCGCCAGTATGTGACGGTAGAGTGCGACGGCGTGACCACTTCCATGCTCGCAAGAACCACGGATACGGCGGCTGATGTTTTGAAGCATCTGAACATTGAGCTGGGCGAGTTTGACAAACTCAACGTCCGCCCGGAGGCGGTTTTGGATGATAAGATCACAGAGCTGATCGTCTCCCGGGGTTCCGTGACCTACAAGACCGAGAGCATCCCGATTCCCTATGGCAGCGTCCGTGAGGCAGACCCTGAGCTGCCCATTGGCGAGGAGGTCACACGGGAGGGCAAGGAAGGCTATTCCGTGAAGCACTTCCGGGTCATTACCCAGGAGGACGGCACGGTCACCACGGAGCTGGTTTCCAGCGAGAAGATCGACGCTGTGGACGAGGTTGTCGCCTACGGCACGAAGACATCCTTCTCCGCTCCCACCAGCGGTCTGAGCACCAGCAGCGAGTACATTACCAATATCGACTCCGAGAAGGGCACTTTCACAACCTCCAGAGGCAATGTGTACACCTTCTCCAAGAAGCTGGTTCTCAACGCCACGGCTTACACCTCCGGACCGAACGGTATCACATCTACCGGACGCCGGGCTCAGGTGGGCGTGGTTGCGGTTGATCCCAAGTACATCTCCTATGGCACACAGATGTTCATCATGTCTGCCGACGGGAAGTTCGTTTACGGCAAGTGCGTTGCGGGAGACTGCGGCGGCGCCATTGATGACAATGACGTGGATCTGTATATGCATGGCGAACAGACCTGCCAGAACTGGGGCCGCCGGAATGTGGTTGCCTACGTTATTACCGGTACAGTCTCTGAGGACTGATTTTGCTTGATCTGAAATCCCCTGAACCTTCGTTCAGGGGATTCTCTTCTTTTCTTTTGAAGCATTTGCTGGTATGATACTTTGTGCCGAATTGTTACTCCGGCAAGTTAATATCGTATCCCATTTGAAAACCGTGAACCTGCGGTCGTAATAAGTGCCATGTTTTGTGGTTGCCCTGTAAGGGGCGAACAAAACGGCATTCAAATCTGTTATTATTGGGGGATGATTTCATGCCCCAGTAATCATCTGGAGGTAATCAGAATGGATCTTTGTAATGAATATCAGATCAGGGCGCTGCTGTCACGGCACGGTTTTCGTTTCTCAAAGTCCATGGGACAAAACTTCCTGATTGTCCCGGAAATACCCCGTCGTATAGCAGAATGCTCAAAGGCGGATGAAAGCTGCGGCGTACTGGAGATTGGCCCCGGAATCGGCCCGCTCACGGTGGAGCTGGCCAGGCTGGCAGGCAAGGTGGTGTCTGTGGAGCTGGATCAGGCGCTTGTGCCCATTCTGGCGGAGACGCTGGCTGATGCCCCCAATGCGGAGGTTGTCAGCGGGGATATTATGAAGCTGGATTTGAATGAATTGGTGCAGGAGCATCTGCAGGGTTTCAAACCCATTGTATGCGCAAACCTGCCCTATAATATCACCACCCCGGTGATTACCCGGCTGCTGGAATGCGGGCTGTTTTCTTCTGTTACGGTGCTGATTCAGCGGGAGGTGGCAAGGCGCATCTGCGCAGCACCGGGTACGGCGGACTACGGAGCATTTACGCTCCTATGTCAGTACCATGCAGACTGTGAGCTGTTGTTTGAAGTACCAAAGGAGTGCTTCCTCCCTGCCCCGAAGGTGACCTCTGCAGTGGTGCGCATGGAGCTGCGGGACATGCCTGCGGTGGAGGTATCCGACCCGGAACTGTTGTTTCAGGTAATCAGAGCCTCCTTTGCCCAGAGACGGAAGAAGCTGCTCAACGGTCTTTGCAGCGCCTTCTCCGATTGCGTAGGAAAAGAGGCGCTTGCACAGATACTCACCAGCTGCGGCTTCGATGCCAATGTGCGGGGAGAACAGCTGGGACTGGATGAGTTTGCACGGCTCACGAAGGCGCTTAAACAGCATCTATCCACCTGAAAAACCCGGACGCCGTCTCGTTGGCGTCCGGGTTTTTCAGGTATGGAGATAAAGAACTGCGGGAAGATTATTCCCCTTTATCCTCTCTCTGGGAGGAAGCAGGCTCAGAGCTGGTCTGCTCTGTCAGGTTCTTTTGCCTGCGCTCCTTCCAGCGGAAGGACTTTCCGCCCGCGCCGTTGATGGCCTTCGTGCGCTTTCTACGGCGGAGCAGTCTGACAATGACCACGATGATGACAATTGTGATGATGATATTGAGCAGGTTATAGGCAATCCAGACGATCAGATCCTCCAGCGCCTCACCGAAATCACGCAATCCCCAGCGCAGGTTCTGCCCCAGACGCTGGAGGAAGGTGATCTCTTCCTCCTCCTCAAGCTGTACCACTTCGCTGATGGTCAGGTTCACGGTGGAGTAGTTAATCAGGCTGTCATACCGGTTCAGATCGGAGGTATACATCTCAATCTGATACTCCGTGTCACTGATGGCGGATTCCAGCTGGATAATGTCCTCCATCTCCGTTGCCTGCTCCAAAAGCGCCTGAAGCCGGTTCATCTTGTTGCGCAGGGTGGTCAGATGGGTTTCCAGATCGAAGTACCGCACGCCTACATCCTCCGTATCCTCATGGACACTGATGAGCTTGCAGTTCTCGCTGTCAGACCACGCATCCACAAAGGCACGGTATTTGCTGCTGGGCACACGGACGGTGAAGCTGGCGTTGCGGCTGCGCCCATAGCTGCCCCGGTCAGAGGACTGGAAATAGCCCCCCATTTCATCCACCAGTTGGTTCAGGGCATCCACGGCGGCGTCCAAGTCCAGCGCCTCCACGTTCAGGTTTGCAGTGTAAATGATCTTAACATCTTTTCTTTCGGAAGCCTGCTGTGCCTGCTTTGCATCGCTGCTGACGCCGCTGCCTGCCGTGGAAGCGGACTCAAACGTCGCCTCGTCCATCATGGCGGGCTCTTCTACATCATCGTAGTATCCGTAATCCCCGTCGTAGGCCACAGCGCTCTCAGAGGCAACGCCGTTAGCGGCGGCGTAGCTGTCACGGGAGGAGGCGGAGGAGCCGCCACAGGCGGTCAATGTGAACATGAGCAGCAGCGCCAGACTCAGCGCCGTCCATTGGAGTTTTCTCTTTCTCATTGGTATCGCTCCTTTCTTACAGTCCATCATACTCTTTTTGTGGAAGCGTTGCAATATGCAGCACAGGGATTTCCCCGCTTCTATGCTTCTATACGCATGTCAGGTCGGAATTGCTGCATGGAATCTGTTATTTCCAGCCAAAATCATTACTAAATATCTGTAAAGTATAAACACTTTACAGATATCATTTATGAAATCTGGCAGAATACTAGTGTATAGCGCATCTACTTTACAGACATTTAACAGGGCAGCCGAAAGAAGGTATCCGCCAAAGACAGGTCGTGAAACAGTGGATGATTGAGCGGCTGAATCGTCCAGCAGATAATCATGCCGCAAAGGAGAATCACGCCTGCGCTGAGGAGCCCTGTCCAGCGCTCTCCCAGTGGGAGCAGATCAGGAAGAGCGTATTGCAGTACGATCAGAAGCCCATAGAGTATCAGGTGTCCAATGATGGTGTTTGCAGTCATGTACTTATGGATCATCCAGCCAAGGGGCAGCATCAGTGTACAGCTGAGCAGAAGCGATGCCAGCCACGGCGCTGTAGACCACCGTCCGATGCCGGTGAGATACAGCCCTGTGAGCAGGTACGGCCAGAACAGCAGCTTCACATGCTCCCAAAGGCTTTCGTTGACCGGGGCAAAGAATTCTGTCACGATACTTGGCCAGCGGTCAAAAGCACCGTGCAGTCCGATTCCGGCTGCCGCTGCAAGCATCATGCACAGCAGCAGCTTCCTGTCTGTTCCTCTCATAAAACGCACCCTCCCCTGACCACAGTTTATGCCAGAGGAGGGCGGGTAGAACAGGGATTCCTCTCAAGCCCTATGCAGGGGGCATCAGTTGAGGAAGTCCTTCAATTTTTTAGAGCGGCTGGGGTGGCGCAGCTTGCGCAGTGCCTTTGCCTCGATTTGGCGGATACGTTCACGGGTGACGTGGAATTCCTTTCCTACCTCTTCCAGTGTCCGGGTGCGTCCGTCCTCCAGACCAAAGCGCAGCTTCAGCACCTTTTCCTCTCTGGGGGTGAGGGTTGAGAGCACCTCCACAAGCTGCTCCTTCAGCAGCGTATAGGAAGCGGCCTCTGAGGGCTCGCTGGCGTCCTCGTCGGGGATGAAGTCGCCCAGATGGGAGTCCTCCTCCTCCCCGATGGGTGTTTCCAGAGAGACGGGCTCCTGCGCAATTTTCAGAATCTCCCGCACCTTGTCCACCGGCATATTCATCTCGGCGGCAATCTCCTCCGGAGAGGGATCATGCCCCAGCTCCTGCAAAAGCTGGCGGGAGACCCGGATCACCTTGTTGATGGTCTCTACCATGTGAACCGGGATGCGGATGGTTCTGGCCTGATCTGCTATGGCGCGGGTGATTGCCTGACGAATCCACCATGTGGCATAGGTGGAGAACTTGTAGCCCTTGGTGTAGTCAAACTTCTCTACTGCCTTAATCAAGCCGAGGTTGCCCTCCTGAATCAGATCCAAAAACAGCATTCCACGCCCCACATAGCGTTTGGCAATGGACACCACCAGACGGAGGTTCGCCTCAGCAAGGCTCTTTTTGCAGCTCTCACCCTTGCGAATGGCCTTTTCCAGCTCAGTGCGCACCTCCTCCGGAATCTCCTCTCCGGAATCCTCCAGTTCGTCCAACTGATCCCGTGCGGCATAGCCGGCGCTCATCCCCATGGCCAGCTCCGTCTCCTCCTCGGCGGAGAGCAGCGGCACCTTGCCGATTTCCTTCAGATACATCCGAACGGGGTCGTCAATGCCAAAGCTGTCCACCATGGCGTTGGGGTCAACCAGCTCTTCCTCCTCCGCATCTTCGATGTCCTCCTCACCGGGTTCGTCCAGCTCGGGCAATGCGTCGTCGGAGACCAGCTCGATTCCCTGATTCTCCAGAATGTCATAAAAGAGATCCAGCGTTTCGCTGTCCAGCTCAATGCCGTCCAGCTCCATCATCTCGGCAGCGGTGAGCTTTCCCTTCTTCCGCCCCCGGTCAATCAGCTCGTTCAGCTTCTCTGCGCCGGTAATCCCCTCCGGGATCTTGGTCTTAGCCTCTCTATTTCTCTGGCTTGTTTTTTTCTCGCTCATGGTAGTTCCTCCGTCGGTTTTTTCTGTGCTCGAAAAGCCATCAGAGCACTGTTGTCATTCCTGCCCTTGATTGCCTCGGTCTGTATCGTTCTGATGTAGTCTCTCAATGCCTGCTCCCGGTTTGCCTGAGAGACAGGGTGCTGGAGAATAGTGACGAGCTGATCCATCTCCTGATTTCCAAACTCCTGTCCCAGAGCATTCAGGTCACAGGGGCGGTGGGCATCCCAGCGCTCCCAGAGCAGGGTGTACACCCTGCCATAGAGAGGCACGGTAAAATCCTCCGGGGACAGGCCGCAGGCGGCTGCCTGAGCCAAAAGCCCGGCGTCTCCCAGCAGCAGACGGATGACGCCCTCCTCCGCTTTTCCGGAGCGCATATTGGTATAGCGCTGCGCCCGGTTTTCCGGCTGGTTCTGCTGAACCGGCTGAAGGATTCTGCGCTCCTGCTGGCGCTGCTGCTTGCGCTGCTCCCTGCGGCGGCTCTGCTGAATCTCCCGCTGCATGGTTTCCGGCGTGATTCCCAGATCCTGCGCCATCCGTGCGCCGTAGACCTCCCGCTCTGCGGCACTGGGCAGGGCTGCAATGGTCTCTGCCAGCTCCTGAATACAGGA
>CAJOOV010000061.1 GCA_905236265.1 uncultured Oscillospiraceae bacterium
CCGAATTCAGTTCGGTGCAAAAATACCTCTATCCATGCAAGTGTGCGACCAAAGGGAGTGCGCGCAGCATGGATGCAAAGCTCGCAGGCAAAGTCCATTGGACTTTGTCTGCGATTTGAAAAGGAGCAGCGTCAATATGAATATGAGGTTTATCCGGGAATTACCTGCGCCGGAGGCGCTGAAGGAGGAATTTCCCGTAAAGGAACAGGTCAGGGCAGTGAAAGAGAAGCGGGACGGGGAGATTCGCCGCATCTTTGACGGGACGGACAGCCGATTGCTGCTGATGATCGGCCCCTGCTCGGCGGACAATGAGGAGGCGGTGCTGGAATACCTGCACCGTTTGCGCCGGGTACAGGATGAGGTGGCGGATAAAATCCTGATGATTCCCCGCATCTATACCAACAAGCCCCGCACGCTGGGCACAGGCTACAAGGGGATGCTCCACCAGCCTGACCCCAGACAGGCAGAGGACATGCTCCGGGGCATGATCGCCATCCGGGAGATGCACACCCGTGCGGTGGAGGAGACGGGCTTTACCTGCGCAGACGAGATGCTCTACCCGGAGAACCATCCCTATCTCTCTGACCTGCTGGCCTATGTGGCGGTGGGGGCAAGGTCGGTGGAGGATCAGCTTCACCGCCTCACGGCCAGCGGATTCAATATCCCCGTGGGCATGAAAAACCCCACGGAGGGAGACCTTTCGGTGATGATGAACTCCATCGTCGCCGCCCAGCATGGCCATACCTTTATCTACCGGGGCTGGGAGGTGCAGACGCAGGGCAACCCCTATGCTCACGCCATCCTCCGGGGCTATGTGGACCGCTTCGGGCATAACCATCCCAACTACCACTATGAGCATTTGCGCACGCTGCTGGAGCTGTACGCACAGCGGGAGCTTGCTCACCCGGCTGTGGTGGTGGACGTGAACCACTCCAACTCCGGCAAGCAGTATGCTGAACAGATTCGCATCAGCAAGGACATTGTCCACTCCTGCCATGTCTCTCAGGAGATCCGGGGACTGGTGAAGGGACTGATGATCGAGAGCTATCTGGTGGACGGCTGCCAGAGAGTGGACGGCGGCGTCTTCGGCCAGTCCATCACAGATCCCTGTCTGGGCTGGGAAAAGACCCAGAGGCTTGTCTACGATTTGGCGGAGCTTTGGTAAGGGGATGGAGCTGCTCTATCAGGACAGGCGGATACTGGTCTGCGTGAAGCCTGCAGGCGTTGTCTCCACGGACGAGCCCGGCGGCGTGCCGGAGCTGCTGCGCCGTCAGCTTGGTGACGAGCACGCCTGCATCCGTACCGTCCACCGACTGGATCAGGTGGTAGGCGGCGTGATGGTGCTGGCAAGGAGCCGGAAGGCGGCGCAGCTTCTCTCACAGCAGGTACAGTCCGGGCGCTTTCAGAAGGAATACCTTGCAGTGGTACATGGCCACCCTCCCCAATCCGGGACGCTGAAGGATCTGCTCTGCCGGGACACCGGGGCGAGAAGAACGCTGGTGGTGTCTCAGCCGGGACGGGACGTGAAGCAGGCGGTGCTGGATTACCGGGTGCTGGCGGGACAGGGGGAATACACGCTGGTGTCCGTGCGGCTGCACACCGGGCGAACCCACCAGATCCGGGTGCAGTTTGCAAGCCGGGGCTGGCCGCTGGCGGGAGATGTGAAATACGGCGGCGAAGGGGAGGGGAAAACCGGAACCGGAATCGGCCTCTGGTCCCACCGGCTCAGCTTTGTCCATCCCCAGACGGGGGAGGCCATGGTCTTTCAGGCGGATGCGCCGGATGTACCGCCGTGGAATCATTTCAAAACAGGGGAGGGACAGCGGTGAAGGACATCATCATCATAGGCGCAGGGGCAGCGGGTCTTGCCGCCGCCGTCACCGCTGCGGACACTGCCCCGGAGGCGGACATCCTGCTGGTGGAGGCGCTGGAGAAAGTGGGGAAGAAAATTCTGGCCACGGGCAACGGGAAATGCAATCTTACCAACGCCGGCATTGCCCTGTCGGACTACCACACCCGCTCCCCTGAGACGCTGGGGCGGCTTTTGGAGCAGATGCCCACACAGAGGACGCTGGCGTTTTTCTCTGCGCTGGGGCTTGCCTGCATGGAGGATTCCGCCGGGCGGGTCTATCCCTATGCCCGTCAGGCGTCTATGGTGCTGGATGTGCTGCGGCTGGCGGTGGAGCTCAGAAAAGGAATCGAAGTGCGCTGCGGCTGCAGGGTGGAGGGCATACGCTCCACGGAGAAAGGCTTTCAGCTCACCAGCGAGACGGGGGAGCGCCTCTGCGCCCGCCGGGTGATTCTTACCACAGGGGGCAGAGCCGCACCAAAGCAGGGCAGCGACGGCACGGGCTATGCCCTTGCCCAATCCCTGGGGCATAGCTGTACCCCCCTTGCCCCGGCGCTGGTGCCTCTGAAATGCCGGGGAAAATGGTTCAAGACCCTGAAGGGACTGCGGGTGCTGTGTACAGCGCAGCTCTATCAGGGGAAGAAATGTCTGGGCAGCCAGCAGGGTGAGGTGCAGTTTACGGACTACGGACTCTCCGGCATTCCCATCTTCCAGCTCTCCTGCCTGCTCACGGCGGAGAATGAGATCGCCCTTGATCTGGTGCCGGAGTACGCCCTTGACCGCCTGCGGGAGGATTTTCTGCTGCGCCAGCGCCGCAGTCCCGGCGAGAGCGTGGAGGACAGCCTGCTGGGGCTGCTGCCCAAGCGGCTGCAATTCGTCCTGCTGCGGGAGGCGGGCATTGACCCGGCGCTGCCTGTGGGACAGCTCTCCCGGCGGGAGCTGGAACGCCTTGCCTCATTGTACAAGCATTGGCGCATCCCCGTGTGGGAGACGCAGGGCTGGCAGCAGGCGCAGGTGACGCTGGGCGGGGTGCCGCTGGGGGAGATCGGGGCGGACTTTGCCTCAAAGAAATGCGCCGGGCTCTATCTGGCCGGGGAAATACTGGACGTAACCGGAGCATGCGGAGGGTATAACCTCCACTGGGCGTGGTGCTCCGGCATGGAGGCGGGAAGAGCCGCCGCAGGAAGGAAAAGGAGACATAACCCATGAAAAACGAGATGACGAAACAGGACATTGCCCAGATTCAGGAGGAGCTTCGCCGCCGCCGTACCGAGCTGATGCCCCGGCAGCTTCAGGCGGTGCAGGAGGCGAGGGCATTCGGTGATCTATCAGAGAATTTTGAGTACAAGGCCGCCAAGCAGGAGCTGAACCGCAACAAGGGCAGAATCCGCTATCTGCAGAGGATGCTGGACAATGCAGTGGTGATCTCCGACCAGTCTGCGGAAGGGGTCATCGGGCTGTTTGACAAGGTAGAGGCGGAGATGGTGGGCATGGACGAGCGGGTGAGCCTGCAAATTGTCACCGCAATGCGGGCAAACGCACTGGAAGGGCTGATTACAAGGGATTCGCCTGTGGGTCAGGCCATCTTCGGACACCGTGCGGGAGATGTTGTCCATGTACAGGTGCGCAAGGACTTCGGCTATGACCTGAAAATCCTCAGCGTGGAGAAGCAGGAGGACGACGGGAGCATCAAAATCTCCGAGTATTGATAATAATGCCGCCGGGGCTGGCGGTGAGGCTGTTCGATAGGCAGTTACAGGTGATAGATATGATAGGACTGGGAACGGTAATCAACAGCGCAGCTATTCTGGCAGGCGGTCTGGCAGGACGGCTTGCAGGAGGTCTGCTTCGTCAGGAGCAGCAGCAGGCCATACAGAAGACCTGCGGTGTCAGTGTGCTGTTTATCGCCCTCGCCGGAGCCATGGAGGGGATGCTGCATATTGAGGGGGCGGCGCTGGAAAGCGGGCGCTCCATGCTGGTGGTGCTCTGTCTGGCACTGGGGACGGTGATAGGGGAGCTGCTGGAGATCGAAGAAGCCTTCCAGCGCTTTGGCGCATGGCTGAGGGAAAAGACAGGCAACAGCGGGGATACACAGTTCATAGATGCCTTTGTCACCGCCTCCCTGACCGTCTGTATCGGAGCAATGGCAATTGTGGGAGCCATACAGGACGGCATTCTGGGGGACTGGTCCACCCTCGGGGTGAAGGCGGTGCTGGATTTTATCATCATTGCGGTGATGACCTCCTCACTGGGGAAGGGCTGTGTGTTCTCCGCAATCCCCGTACTGTTCTTTGAGGGGGCAGTCACGCTGCTGGCAAGGCTGGTGGCTCCTGTGATGACAGAGGGGGCGATTGCCAACCTGTCCCTGATCGGCTCCGTGCTCATCTTCTGTGTGGGCGTGAATCTGGTGTGGGGGAAGACGGTGCGGGTGGCAAATATGCTCCCTGCCGTGCTGCTGGCGGTTGCCGCCGCATACCTCCCGTGGGGAAGCTGATAGGGAAATGATGAAACGTCTGCTGAAAAGCAGGCGTTTTTGACGCTCACGGGTCAAAAAAGCTCCCTCCCGCCGCAAGGGCGGAAGGGAGCGAATGAGGCGGAAGGTGGGGTCAACGTCCTGCCTTCAGTCTGGTTTTCTGCTGGTACATGGCATTGTCTGCCCGCTCAAAGACCTGAGAGAGGGTCTTGTCCCTGTTAGGCTCAAACTCCGAGATGCCGCAGGAGACAAGGGGATGCCCCTTTGCGGATTTTGTGCGGAAGCTGGTGACGAGGAGCTGATCCATCAGCCCCTGACGCATTTCATAATCCTTTCCG
>CAJOOV010000062.1 GCA_905236265.1 uncultured Oscillospiraceae bacterium
CTTGCGGCAGGCCGCTCCTTCTCCCCCCGTCCCGCCTCCGGGTGGCGGCAGCGTCTGGAGCGGCAGGCGCAGGAGCAGGGGATGGAGCCTCTGCTGGAGGAGCTGCGGCAGGTGGACCCGGAGTCCGCCCTTCGGCTGCACCCCAACGACCGGAAACGGATTATCCGGGCGCTGGAGGTGTGGCACGAGACGGGGAAAACCATCTCCCGGCACAACCGGGAGACGGCGGCGCTCCCGGAGCGCTTTCCGGCAGTGCGGCTCTGCCTGAGCTATGCCAACCGGGAGCATCTGCGCCGCCGGATTGACCTGCGGGTGGAGGAGATGGTATCCGCCGGGCTGGTGGAGGAGGTGCGCCGCCTGCTGAAGCGGGGGGTGTCCCCGGAGTGTACCTCCATGCAGGCCATCGGCTACAAGGAGCTGATTCCCGCCCTTCAGGGGGCTTGCAGCATGGAGCAGGCGGTGGAGCAGGTGAAGCTCCGCTCCCGGCAGTATGCCAAGAGGCAGCTCACATGGTTTCGCCGGGACGAGCGGTATCAGTGGTATCTGTGGGGGGAGGAGCCGGATTTTTCCGCCGCCCTCCGCTTTGCGACAGAAAAACTCCATGAAGCTGGGTTAGGATGACAGGGAGGATGCTCCCTGTCCCCGGATGCGTCCTCACACTATATAGAAAAGGACGTGTCAGCTATGCAGAAGAACAACAACAATTTACAGGATCAGCTCCTCTCCCGTGCCAGACGCAGCCGGATCAATGTCACCGTATTTCTGATGAACGGATTCCAGCTCCGGGGCATCATCACCGGCTATGACGCCTTCGTGGTGGTGGTGAACACGGAGGGGAGACAGCAGATTATCTATAAACACGCCATCTCCACCATTGTACCCTTTCACCCGGTGGAGCTGAGAGAGACGGGATTTGCCCAGGAGGAGCCCGCCCCCTGAGAGCGGGGGGCTTTGCGCCTGCAATCGTGCCCGTGCCACAGGAGACAAGCTATGAAGCCCAGTAAATACCTACCCAAAGCTGTAATGCTGCTGCTGTTTACGGCGGCAGTGGCCTATTTCGGCGTCTACGCCTATCATATTTTCTTTGCCAGCTATGAGACTGCGGTCATCTACCAGTACGAAGGCCAGCACACCATGAGCGCCAGCGGATATATTATCCGAGAGGAGACCGTACTGCAGGACGGGGGAAATCTGGAGGAGATTGCAGTCGCAGAGGGGGAGAACGTGGCCGCCGGAGACATTGTGGCACGGGTGTACCGCTCTGAGCAGGCGCTGGAGCGCCACCGGGAGCTGGAGCGGCTGAAGACCCAGCTTGCCCGGATGGAGTATATCCGCCAGCGGGGCTCAGACGAGAGCGACGCCATGAGGATGAATGCGGAGATCGTGGATGCCATGACGAACCTGCGGGGGAGCGTGGGCAGGGGCAGCTTCACCCGGCTGGACGAGCAGGTGAACCTGCTGCAGGAGCTGGTCTTCCGCCGGGACTACACCTTCTCCGAGGACTCCGCCCTGAACGGAGAGATCGAGACGCTGAAGGCGCAGGTGAGTGAGCTGGAGGAGGAGACGGAGAGCGCCTCCTCCACGGTCTACTCCCCCGCCGCCGGAATCTACTCCGCCGTGGTGGACGGCTGGGAGGAGAGCTTTGATCTGGAGACGCTGGATGAGCTGACCCCCGCCGCCCTGCGGGAGGCGGCAAAGCAGCACACCAATCCCACCGGCAGCGAGCTGGGCAAGGTGATCACCTCCTTCCGCTGGTACTATGCCGCCGTAATGGACGGGGAGATCACAAAACACCTGAATCAGGGGGATAAAATCGACGTACACTTTGAAGGCTCCGTGGGCAGGCTGCCCATGACGGTGCAGTTTATCACCTCCCCGGACGAGCACGGTGAGGTGCTGGTGCTGTTCACCTCCATGCGGGACGTGCCCCTTATCGCCCCGCTGCGCATCCAAAACGTGGAGATCGGCATGGACAGCGCCTCGGGACTGCGCATTCCCACACGGGCGCTGCGGGCGGATCAGGAGACAAACCAGCTTGGCGTCTACCGCCTGACGGGAACGCAGGCGGAATGGGTGCCGGTAGACCTGCTGTTCTCCGGCGGGGACTACTATCTGGTGCGCTCCCATGTGGAGGGCGAGCTGGACCAGCTCCAGCAGGCCAAGCTGCTTCGCTCCGGGGACGAGGTTCTGGTGCGGGGTCTGGGCATTTCGGACGGAAAGGTGATCGAATAATGTCGCTTCAGGAAAATATACAGCGGATTCGCCGGGAGATTGATGCCGCCGCCATCGCCGCCGGAAGGCGGGGGGAGGAGATTACGCTGGTTGCGGCAACCAAGGTGCAAAGCTCGGATACCATCCGTGCCGCCATCGCCGCAGGGATTACCGTGTGCGGGGAAAACCGGGTGCAGGAGTTTAATGCCCACTGGGCGGACGGCGCTTATGAGGGGGCAAAGGTGCATTTTATCGGCCATTTGCAGAAAAATAAGGTGAAATATCTGGTAGGAAAGGTGTCGCTGATCGAATCGGTGGACTCTGTGGAGCTGCTGGAGGTCATCGCCCGCCGTGCCCAGGCGCTGGGCGTGGTGCAGGATATTCTGGTGGAGGTCAACATCGGCGGCGAGACCAGCAAATCCGGCGTAGCGCCGGAGGATGCGGCGGAGCTGATACGCCGGGCAGACGCCATGGAGGGCGTCCGTCCCAGAGGACTGATGACGATTCCTCCTGCGTCAGGTCACTTTCTGGACAAAAAGCGTTTTTTCTCCGAGATGCAACAGCTTTTTGTTGACATCAGGGGAAAAACGTATGATAATAGAAGCGGTATTGATTGCCTTTCCATGGGGATGAGCGGAGATTTTGCCGAGGCCATCGCCTTTGGAGCCACGCAGGTACGCATCGGCACCGCCCTGTTCGGCGCAAGGCCGTATGCCAGAGCAAACGGGTAGTCACTCAATTATGCTTATTATTTATAGAAATAACCTTGCAGGAGGAACATTGTCATGGGTTTTATGGATGAACTGAAGCGCCTGGCGCATCCCAATGAAGATGTAGATGATTACACCGAGGAGACAGAAGGAGAAAGCTACGAGGAGCCTGCATCCGAGCCCGCCCGCAGGAGCTCGTCCTGGGGTGAGGAGAGCTCCAGCTATGCTTCCGGTACGCAGGAGCGCCGCAATGCCGACAACGTGGTGAACATCAACACGACGACCCAGCTTCAGGTTGTGCTGGTCAAGCCGGTGGAGTTTGAGGAGGCGTCTGCCATTGCCAACCATCTCCGGGACAAGCGCACGGTGGTGCTGAATCTGGAGGCCGCCAACAAGGAGATTACCCGCCGCATGGTGGACTTCCTCTCCGGCGTAGCTTATGCGCTGGAGGGCAAGATCAAGAAGGTTGCCATCTCCACCTATATTATCACGCCCTATAATGTGGACATCATCGGGGATGTTCTGGACGAGCTGGAGAGCAGCGGTATGCGTTTTTGAGCGCAGAGCGCTGAGATTGGGATGAGAGAGATAAAGGGGGATTATCCGTGCTGACACCACAGGAGGTTGCTGAAAAAACCTTCAGCGCCAATGATAAACGAACCACTGGCTATGATATGCAGGAGGTCGATACCTTTCTGGATCAGATCACTGCGGACTATGCCGCATTAGCCAACGAGAACAATGACCTGCGCATCAAGCTCAAGCTGCTGGCGGACAAGGTGAACGAGTACCGTGAGACGGAGGGAGCCATCCGCGCCACCCTCTACACCGCTCAGAAGACCGCCAACAATCTGGTGGCAGAGGCGCAGCAGAAGCGGGAGGCCATTCTGAACGCTCTGGAGGAGGACATCCGCAGCCGCAAGCAGTCCTATGACGACGAGATTGCCGACTGCCACGCCCGCCTTGCCGCCGCCCGGCAGCAGACTGCCAGCTATGTGGCCTCTGTGCGCAAGCTCACGGCGGATCACCAGCGCTATCTGGATGCCCTGCCTGAGGAGATCGTGGGCGGCCGCCTCTCCGAGGAGTACGAGGAGGAGCAGGACGCCGTGGAGGTGGCAAGACAGGCCGCCGAGGAGGTGGAGAACGAGCCGGTTCAGATTCCTGAGCTGGAGCCTGAGCTGGAGCAGGAGCCGCAGGTGGACAGCTCCGGCAAGCCCGTCCTGCCCAGACAGGAGGAGCAGCCCACTGCCCGGATTGATTTTTCCAACCTGAAGCTGGGTAAGGATTACGAGGTGTAACCCGCTGCCCCAACAGAAAACACATCCGATCACATAGTCTCCCCCCGGAGGCTATGTGATTGTGTTGTTTCAACACTGCTGCGTTCCTCCCCGGTGATTTGGCAGCTCCCACAAGGAGGACGCAGTATCCACACAATAGATTTGTGGGTTTTCATGAAACCGCTTCGTTGAGAATCCCCAAGGAGAGGAGCAATAACATGCCGGACTACAATAAGACTATCCATCTGCCGAAGACGGACTTTCCCATGCGGGCAGCCCTTGCCAAGCGGGAGCCGGGAATGCTGGAGGAGCTGGAGCGCAGGGACATCTATCACAAGCTGATGGAGCGCAACGCCGACAAGCCCTCCTTCATCCTCCATGACGGCCCTCCCTATGCCAACGGCGAGATCCACATCGGCCACGCACTGAATAAGATTCTGAAGGATTTCATTGTCCGCTCCAAGAATATGATGGGCTATAAGGCGCCCTACGTCCCCGGCTGGGACACCCACGGTATGCCCATTGAGACTGCCATTCAGAAAAAGGGCGTGAAGCGCAATACCATGCCTGTGCCGGAGTTCCGGGACAAGTGCCGTGCCTTTGCGCTGGAGCAGGTGGACAGACAGCGGGAGGGCTTCAAGCGCCTTGGCGTCATCGGCGAGTGGGACAAGCCCTATATCACCCTGCAGCCGGAGTTTGAGGCAAAGCAGATTGAGGTTTTTGGCGCTATGGCGCAAAAGGGGCTGATCTATCAGGGACTGAAGCCCACCTACTGGTGCCCCACCTGCGAGACGGCGCTGGCGGAGGCGGAGGTGGAGTATCAGGATGACCCTGTCACCACCATCTTTGTGAAGTTCCGGGTGCATGACGACAAGGGCAGGCTGGCGCAGTACGGCGATCTCTCCAAGATGTACTTCGTCATCTGGACCACCACCACATGGACGCTGCCCGGCAATATGGCCATCTGCCTGAATCCCCAGCTTGCGTATGCGCTGGTGAAAACCGGCACCGGCGAGATTCTGATTATGGCCAGCGAGCTGGTGGACTCCGTGATGAGGGAGAGCGGTATCAGCGAGTATGAGACAGTGGCCACCCTCTACGGCGACGAGTTCGAGTATATGACCGCCTATCACCCCTTTATGAACCGGGATTCCCTGATTATTCTGGGCGATCACGTCACGCTGGACGCCGGCTCCGGCTGTGTCCACACGGCGCCCTCCTTCGGTCTGGACGACTTCTACGTCTGCCAGCGCTACAAGGAGATTCCCACGGACATCACCATGGAGGTGAGCGTGGACGCAAAGGGTCTGCTCAACGAATTTGCCGGAGCGTACAACGGCATTCACGTCCAGAAGGCCCATCCCGTCATCTTCAAGGACTTGGTGGAGAGCGGCGCCCTGCTCAGCAGCAAGGACATCACCCACAGCTACCCCCACTGCTGGCGCTGCCACCAGCCGGTCATCTTCCGTGCCACCCAGCAGTGGTTTGCCAGCGTGGACGCCATCAAGGAGCAGGCGGCTGCCGCCTGCGAGAGCATCTGGTGGAAGCCGGAGTGGGGCAAGGAGCGGATGATCTCCATGATCCGGGAGCGCTCTGACTGGTGCATCTCCCGTCAGCGCACCTGGGGCGTGCCCATTCCCATGTTCTTCTGCCAGGCGTGCGGCAAGCCCTACTGCACCGAGGAGAGCATCGCAAAAATCGCCGGTATCTTCCGCACGGAGGGCTCCAACGCATGGTGGGCACGCTCCGTGGAGGAGCTGATTCCCGAGGGCGCTGCCTGTGCGTGCGGCTGCACCACCTTCCGGAAGGAAAAGGATATTCTGGACGTATGGTTCGACTCCGGCTCCACATGGAAAGCAGTCTGCGAGGAGCGGGAGGAGCTGCGCTACCCCGCCGACCTGTATCTGGAGGGCGGCGACCAGTACCGGGGCTGGTTCCAGTCCTCCATGCTCACCTCCATCGCCACCAACGGCATCGCCCCCTATAAGCAGATCATCACCCACGGCTGGACGGTGGACGGCGAGGGCAAGGCCATGCACAAGTCCCTGGGCAACGCCGTCTCCCCCGACGACGTCATCAAGGACTACGGCGCCGATATGCTCCGGCTCTGGGTGGCCTCGGCCGACTATACCCAGGACATGAGGATCTCCCCTGAGATCCTCAAGCAGCTCTCCC
>CAJOOV010000063.1 GCA_905236265.1 uncultured Oscillospiraceae bacterium
ATGATGTAGTCCATCAGCACCTGATTGTCCAGCTTGACGCTGTCCTGCAGCACGGGAGCGCCTTCAAAGAAGGTGTAGCCATCGCCGTTGTCAAAGAGCATATAGTTGTGGGAGGCCAGCGTGTAGGTCTTGGCAGGGTCAATGGGCTCGCCGTCTACCAGCACGTTCTTCACCCGCCGCTCGCCGGAGATACCGGTGCAGAGGCTGTTCTCGTCCGCCGTGCAGGGGTTGGGGATATAGGTGTGGATCTCATAGGTGAGGCCGGAGACCTGCAGGAAGCCGCCGGACTCCTCCGGCACCATGCGGGCGCCCCACTCCAGCGCATCCAGCACCTGCTGTCCGGTGACCTCGATGACGCACATCTCGTTGCCGAAGGGGTGAACCTTGAGAATATCGCCGTAGGTCACATCGCCCTTGGCGATATTGGTGCGCACGCCGCCGCCATTGACAAGGGCGATGTCAGCCCCTGCCTGATCCCGGTAGGCATCGGCGCACAGGTCGCCCAGATTGGTCTCAGCCCGGCGCACCATGCGGATGGGGTTGCCGGAATTATCCACAGCCACCGGGTCATAGATGGTCAGCTCTACCTGAGAGGTTGCCACAACCTGATTCAGCAGCTCATCCAGCTCGCTCTTTTCAGCGGCGACCGCCCTGCCCACTTCGTTGTCAATCCCCAGCAGGGAGACGGCGGAGTCCTTGTTGGGCCAGCTCCAGATTCCGGTGTCAACAATTCCCTCCTCGGCGGAGATATGGCTGTAGCCGATGCAGCTCAGCTTGGTGCCGCAGGCGGAGCGAACCACATCCTCCCCGTCCTTGTTCTTCATCACCACCTGCTCGGTGTCGTGCTGGTGGCCGTCCAGCAGCACGTCAATGCCGTTGGTGTGGGAGAGCACATCCGCATACGTCCACGGGCGACATTCCTCCTCCATGCCCAGATGTGCCATGACATAGACGTAATCCACGCCCTCTGCGCGGGCAGCGTCCACAGCGGACTGGACTGCCGCATAGGCGGCCTCCCCGGTCTCGTCCTGCATGAAGCCATAGATATAGTTGCCCTCGTCGTCCTGAAAATACTTGGGAGTGGAGCTGATGAGCGTCTGGGGGGTGGTGATGCCCACAAAGGCGATTCTCTTGCCCGCCGCCTCCTTGATGATATAGGCGGGGAAGACCAGCTCCCCGTTCTTGTTGAAATTGCAGCTGATATAGGGGAACTCCGCCCGCTCCGTCAGCTCCATAAATCTGTCCATGCCGTAGTCAAACTCGTGGTTGCCGGGAATGGCCACATCATAGTGCAGGGCATTCATCAGGTCAATGATGCTCTCCCCCTTGCTGAGGGTGCCGATGGGCTCGCCCTGAATGGCATCGCCGTCGTCCACCAGCAGCACTTCATAGCCCTGTGCCTCCAGCTGAGAGCGAACCTGTGCCAGCCCGGCATAGCCGAAGCCCTGATCCACGCCGCAGTGTACGTCGCTGGTGAAGAGAATGTAGATGTCCCCATTCTTTTCCACGGCGGTTTCCTCTGCAGGCGTTTCCGCCTCCTCCGCAGGTGCGGCGGGCTCCTCTGCGGGAGTCTCCTCCCCGGCGGGCTCCTGGGCAGGTTCGGCCTGCCCCGGCTCATTCTGCTCCTCAGCCGGGGCAGAGGTACTCTCGCCGCAGCCTGTCAGCAGGCTCAGTGCCATACACAGTGCCAAAAGCAGAGCAAGGCGCTTTTTCAGTGTTTTCATTTTGTCTCCTCCTCTTCTGTTTTGATAGACGGGGCGTTGTGTCTGTCCCCAGTTTGTATTATAACACAGTGTCCTTTCAAAAACCAGATGTTGATAAGATTTTATTTAAAATGTTTTCTTTTGCCCGTATAAAAATAAACTTTCTGTGAACCCCCTTGCAATTTGCGGGAGAATGGGGTATATTATTTTAGCACTCAGAGGAAAAGAGTGCTAAAACTGTCAATACAGGGGGCGGCATACCGCCCCTTTTTATGGAGGCATAAAGCATGGAAAAGCGTCAATTCAAAGCGGAGTCCCAGCGGATGCTGGATCTCATGATTAACTCCATCTACACCAACAAGGAGATCTTCCTCCGGGAGATTCTCTCCAACGCCAGCGATGCCTTGGACAAGCTGTCCTATCTCTCCCTGACGGATGATAAGGTGGGGATGAACCACTCCGATTTCAAAATTCATATCGCAGTGGACAAGGACAACCGCACCCTCACCGTCTCTGACAATGGCATCGGCATGACCGCTGAGGAGCTGGAAAACAATCTGGGCGTGATTGCCAAGAGCGGCTCCCTCCAGTTCAAGCAGGACATGGCCCAGCGGGAGGGCGTAGATCAGGGCGCCGTGGACATCATCGGTCAGTTCGGCGTGGGCTTCTACTCCGCCTTCATGGTGTCGGACAAGGTGCAGGTACTCACCCGCCCCTATGGCTCTGATAAGGCGTGGCTGTGGGAGTCCACCGGTGCCGACGGCTATACCATCACCGAGGCCGAGCGTGACGGCGTTGGCACAGACGTGATTATGACCATCAAGGCGGATACGGAGGAGGAGAAGTACGAGGACTATCTCAGCGAATACCGTATCTCCGCACTGGTGAAGAAGTACAGCGACTATATCCGCTATCCCATCACCATGCTCATGACCCGCTCCCACCAGAAGCCCAAGCCTGAGGACGCAGGAGAGGACTACCAGCCGGAGTGGGAGGAGGTTCAGGAGCTGGAGACCCTGAACTCCATGGTTCCCCTGTGGCAGAAGAAAAAGGAGGACGTGACTGAGGAGGAGCTGAACAGCTTCTACAGCTCCAAGTTCAACGACTGGGAGAAGCCTCTTGCCTCCCTCCGGGTCAGCACCGAGGGCAGTGTCAGCTATGAAGCGCTGCTGTTTATCCCCGGCAAGACCCCCTATGACTTCTACACCAGAGACTACAAGAAGGGCTTGCAGCTCTACTCCTCCGGCGTGCTGATTATGGACAACTGCGCCGACCTGCTGCCGGAGCA
>CAJOOV010000064.1 GCA_905236265.1 uncultured Oscillospiraceae bacterium
AAGGACATCGACCCCCAGACGGCAAGCGTAGAGGATATGATCCGCCTTGCGCTGCGGCGCATGATGAAGCAGTGAGGTATTTATGAGCATAGATTACGCAGACGAGACGGAATTTCAACCGGAATCCCTTGTGACCACCTCCCTCACCCGTGGGGACGAGGGGGAGTTTACCCTCCGCCCCCAGAGACTGAGCGAATATATCGGACAGAGCAAGGCCAAGGGCAATCTGGACGTGTTCATTCAGGCGGCGAAGCTGAGAGGGGAGCCGCTGGATCATGTCCTGCTCTACGGCCCTCCCGGTCTGGGCAAGACGACCCTTGCGGGCATTATTGCCAACGAGATGGGGGTACAGATTCGCATTACCTCCGGTCCCGCCATTGAAAAGCCGGGGGATCTGGCGGCGCTTCTCACCAATCTGGGGGAGAACGACATTTTGTTCATTGACGAGATCCACCGCATGAACCGCTCGGTGGAGGAGATTCTCTATCCCGCCATGGAGGATTATGCCATTGATATTATCATCGGCAAGGGCCCCAGCGCAAACTCCATCCGCCTGGATCTGCCCAAATTCACCCTCATCGGCGCCACCACAAGGGCAGGCTCCCTGTCTGCCCCCCTGCGGGACCGCTTCGGCGTGTCCCTGCGCCTTGAGCTGTACACGCCGGAGGAGCTTGGACTGATTGTCAAGCGCTCGGCGGAGCTGCTGCAGGTGCCCATTGACGAGGAGGGAGCCATGGAGATCGCAAAGCGTTCCAGAGGCACCCCCCGTATCGCCAACCGGATGCTGCGCCGGGTGCGGGACTTTGCCCAGGTCTTCTCCGGCGGGGTCATCTCCCGCTCGGTGGCAGACCGTGCCCTGACCGCTCTTGAGGTGGATCATCTGGGGATGGACAATATCGACCGGCGTATGCTCCGGGCGATTATCGAGCAGTATAACGGAGGCCCTGTGGGATTGGAGACGCTGGCGGCCACCATCAACGAGGACACGGTGACGCTGGAGGATATGTATGAGCCTTATCTGCTGCAGCAGGGCTTCCTCACCCGTACCCCCAGAGGGAGATGCGTCACCCCCGCCGCCTACCAGCACCTGCACCTGCCCCAGCCGGATCAGCAGACCTTTTTCTGACCTGTCTGCCCGGCACGGCGGGAGTATGTCTTAATATTTCTGAATTATTACCCCTCTTCGTTGACTTTTTTTCCGAATTTGATTAAGATAGTTTTTGGATGTGACAAAATGGGTGCAGATCATACGCTGACAACCGTTTCCGATGAAGAACTCTGCCTCCTGTGCGCCAATGGCAGCGCCGAGGCGGAGGAAGCTCTTGTGGTGCGCTATCAGGGATTGGTGCGCCGGTGCAGCCGGGCGCTGTTTCTGATGGGCGGGGATCAGGAGGATCTCATACAGGAAGGGATGCTGGCTCTGGTGCTGGCCGTTCGCAGCTATCGCAGGGAGCGGGGCGCCGGGTTTTCCACCTATGCCTACCAGTGCGTGAGAAACAGGATGGTCAGTGCCGTGCGTGCCGCAGCCAGCGGGAAGCATGAGGCGCTCAACTCCGCCCTCCCTCTGGACTGCGCCCTCTCCCTGAGCGATGAGCGCAGCATGGAGCAGCGCCTGATCCGGGAGGACAGCCTGAAGGGGCTGCAGGCGATGCTGACGCCTTTGGAGGCGCAGGTGCTGGAGCTGTATCTCACCGGAATGAGCTATCGCCAGATCTCCCGCCGCCTGAACCGCAGCGGCAAGAGCGTGGACAATGCAGTGCAGCGCATCCGCAAGAAGTGGGAGGCTCACCTCCATAGTTAGATCCGGTTCTTTAGGGCCGTTTCTATAATCCGCGCCCCGAACCGGGGAACTATTATCAATGAAGAGAGGATCACAAAAAATGTACGAAGACAAGATTTTGGTGTGTAAAGACTGCGGCAACGAGTTTGTATTCACTGCCGGCGAGCAGGCATTTTACGCCGAGCGGGGCTTCCAGAACGAGCCTCAGCGCTGCAAGGCATGCCGTGATGCCCGCAAGAATGCCAGCCGCGGTCCCCGCCAGTATTTCACTGCTGTGTGCGCCAACTGCGGCAAGGAAGCCCGTGTGCCCTTCGAGCCCAAGAGCGACCGCCCTGTCTACTGCAGCGAGTGCTTCGCTCAGATGCACGCAGACCGCTGAGACACACCGAAGCGTTTGTGTACAAAGCCGCTCCTTTCGTGGGGCGGCTTTTTGTGCGTAAAAAGCTCCCTGTCCGGAATCCTCACCGGACAGGGAGCTGTGTTATTATGCCTCTGCAATCAGCGTGTCGTCAATCTCCAAATCCTTCATGGGCTTGTCGGAGGTGAAGATGTCGTAGATACAGGGGACAAAAATCAGGGTCATAATGGTTCCGTAGGTCAGACCGCCCACTGTGACCAGCGCCATGGGGCGCAGCAGCGCCGCATCCATGCTGGTGCCCAGCGCCATGAACGTCTGGGCAAAGACGGTAGTAAGGGTGGTCATCAGCACGGGGCGCATTCTGGTGCGTCCTGCCTTCAAAATAGCCTCCCGTTTTCCTTTCCCCCGCTTGCGAAGCTGGTTAATAAAGTCGATCATCACGATGCCGTTGTTCACGATCACGCCGGAGAGCAGCACGAAGCCGATCATGGAGATCACGCTGATTTCGCTGTCCGCCAGCAGCAGCGCCATAAACCCGCCGGTAAAGGCGAGGGGGATGGTAAACATAATGATGAAGGGGTGCAGCAGGGACTGGAACTGGGCCACCATCACCAGATAGATGCACACCAGCGCCAGCAGCAGCATCTCCACCAGCTTGCCCATGGCCTCCATAATCGTCTCGCTCTCGCCGGAATAGTCCACATAGCAGCCGTCCGGGAAGCTGTACGCCTGCAGAGACTGCTCAATGGCATTGCTCACCAGCGTCACATTGTACCCGTCAGCGATATAGGCAGTGAGGGAGAGATAGCGCTGCTGGTTATACCGGTCAATGGTGTCCATACCCAGCACGGTCTCCACCGTGGCAATGTCGCTCAGGCGGATCTCCTCCTCTTCCTCCGGCTCCTCCTCTTCCTCGTCCTCAATGCCGCCAAAGCTCATGGCGGAGAGCCCGCCTGCGGCGCTGCCGCCGCCCAGTGCGCCTGCGGCGCTGGCACTGGGGTCAAAGGTGACCTGCTCCAGCTGGCTCAGGGTCATATCCTGATCGGAGTCCTTTTTCACATACAGGGCAAAGCTGCCCTCCTCCAGCTCCAGCGTGGTAATGGAGGTGGGGGTGGCGATCTTGCCCGCCAGCGTCTGGAACACCTGCGCCACGGTGAGGGAGTGCTCTGCGGCCTTCTCCTTGTCCACAGTGACCTTCAACTGGTCGCTGGCATCCACCAGACCGTTGTCCACGCTGGAAACGCCCTCAATGCCCTCCAGACGCTTGCCCAGTTCCATGGCCAGCTCCTGAAGCTGATCCTTTTCCTTGCCGTAGACCCGCACGGTAATTCCGGTGCCACTGAGGGAGGAGAGGTCCATGCTGCTGGCAGAGACATCCAGCTCGCAGTTCAGGTCAGCGCACTTGTCCAGCGCCTGACGGGTGAATTCGTCGTTGTCAATGGTGCGGTCCTCGGAAAAGACCACATAGAAGGAGGCGGAATTGGCATCGGCATCCCCGCCTCCGCCGCCGAACATGGAGCCCACCAGCGTTCCCATCATACCGGAGCCGCCGGACTGTACGCCCACCGTCTCCACATCCGGGATGGTGAGCAGACGCTCCGCAACCTGATCTGCGATTTCCATCGTCTCCTCAAAGCTCAGCTCCACCGGCGTTGTGAGGCTGACGCTGGCCTGTGTGCTGGCCATCTCCGGCATAAAGCTGAAGCCCCGGCTCAGGGTCGCCACAGAGGTGCTCACCAGCAGCGCCACCGCCACCAGAATGACCACGGGCTTAAAGCGCAGGCAGAGGGAGAGGAACCGGCTGTATACGTCGGTAAAGCGGTCAAACCACGGGTGCCGGATGTCCCGGCTCCTGCGCATGAGCATGGAGCTCATCATGGGCACGAAGGTCATGGCAATCATCAGACTGCCCAGCAGGGAGAAGGTGAAGCTGAGGGCGAGGGCGATGAGCATGTCAATGACAATGCCCTCGGTGAAAAACAGTCCGGTAAAGACACAGATGGTGGTGAGGGTGGAGGCGATAATCGCCCCCAGCACCTCTTTCGTTCCTGCCACTGCCGCAGACCAGATATTGTAGCCCAGAGAGCGGTAGCGGTAGATGTTTTCCAGCACCACCACGGAGTTATCCACCAGCATACCGATGCCCAGACTCAGGCCGCCCAGACTCATCATGTTGATGGACACCCCTGCCATATACATGAACACCAGCGCCAGAACCGCCGAGACGGGGATGGATACGGCGATAATCAGGGTAGGCCGCAGATCCTTCAAAAACAGGAACAGCACCACCACGGCCAGCAGAGCGCCGTAGAGCATGGACTGCACGACAGAGTGAATCACCATGTCAATATACACGCCCTGATCGGACAGCACGCTGAAATGCAGTCCGGGGTACTCCTGTTCCAGATCGTCAAATCTCGCCAGAACCGCCTTGGAGACATCGCCTGTGCTGTATCCGTCCTGCTTCAGTATGGAGAGGATGAGTGCGCCGTTGCCGTTGACCTTGGCATAGACCTCCTTGGAGTTGTCCTGCAGGATGACATCCGCCACATCCTCCAAACGGATGGTGTCCAGCCCGTCCATTCCCATATTGATGAGGGGCAGCGAGCGCAGCTCGTCCAGCGTCTGGATTTTCTGCCCCACCCGCACCAGCAGGGAATCCTCTCCCTGCGTGATGTATCCGGCGGGCATTTCAAAGTTCTGGGCGGTGAGCAGCCCTACTACCGTATTCACACTGAGGATTTTGTCTGCGTCGGCTGCATCATAGGCCGCATCCTTTGCGCTGTCCAGCTGGGACTGGGCCCCGTCGATCTGCGCCTGAGCGGAGGCAAGCTGCGCCGTAGCGGAGCCAAGCTCAATAGAGGCGAGGATACCGGAGGAGTTGATGCTGGTCAGCGCCTGCCCCAGCGCCACCTCTCCGCTTTCAATCTGGGACATGGCGGCGGTCATCTGCTCATAGCCGGGGAGGATCTGGGCCTTGGTCTGCTCCAGAAGCTGGCCTGCGGAGATCTGTGCGTCAAGAGCGGCGACAGATGCCTGAAGCTGTAAAATCTGTGCGCCGATGGCATCGGAGACCTCCAGCCCCTGCGGCACGGCGATTCCCTGCCCCCGCAGGCTCTGAGCCATGCCGTCCAGTGCCTTCTCACAGGCGGAGACAGTGGCCTGCAGCCGGGCGGCCTCTCCCTTATCGGTGTTGGCGCTGGGCAGGGAGGAGGGAGCGTTGGAAGGCTCCTGAGCGGTCTCAGAGGGTGCCTCCTCCTCCGGCTGGGAGGGTGCTTCACCGTTTTCCTCCTGCGCTGGCTCTGAGGGCGCTTGCGATGGAGCCTCTGACGGAGCCTCGGAGGGCGCTTCAGTGGGTGCCTGCGTGGGCGTCTCCTCCGGGGGAGCGGACTGCCTGTTCAGCTCCTCCAGCGCCAGCCTTGCCTCGTCCCGTGTCTCCTCCAGCTCCTGCGCCTGCGTGCGAAGCTGTTCCAGAGCGGAGATCGTCTGCTCCACGGACCGCTTCTGGGCGGCGGCCTTCTCCACCTCGGCAAGCCCCTTGTCCACCTCGTCCAGTGCCGCCTTGAGCAGGGTGATCTGCTGCTGCAGCTGGGCTTTGGAGGTGATAGCGGTGATCTTTCCGTCCACCACCTGATTCTCGCCCTCTGCCAACTGCTGCGCCAGAGTTTCCTTCTGTTCGTCCAGCGTATTTTTCCCGTCCTTCAGTTCCTTTGCCCCGTCGTCCAGCTTCTCCTGCGCCTGGTCAAACTGATCGTCCAAAAGGGCAGTGATGCGCTCATTCAGGCGGTCAATCTTGTCCTGCCGTACAACCACCTGAATCTCCGCCTCAATCTGTCCGGCGGCGGAGACGGAGGCCACGCCCCCCATGCTCTCCAGCTTGGCGATGAGGTTGTCGTTGACGAAATCCGTGAGCTGCTTTTGATCCTTCCCGTCCATGTCCACGGCGGCTACAACGATGGGCGCCATATCGGGATTGATCTTCATAATCAGGGGAGAGCCGATGCTGTCATTGTTCCACACGGCCTCAAGCTGATCCAGCTTCTCCCGCATTTCCACCGTCACAGAGTCCATATTGGTGCCCTCTGCAAACTCAAGGATGACGAGGGAGTAGTTCTCATTGGATATGGACTGGATATTGTCGATGCCGCTGACGGTAGCCATGGACTCCTCCAACGGGATGGTCACGGCGGTTTCCACTGTGTCCGGACTTGCGCCCACATAGGTGGTCATGACAATGGCATAGGGCAGATTGATGTCCGGCAGCAAATCCGACGAGAGCCGGGTCAGGGACACCACGCCCAGCACAATTGCCAGAATAATGCCGACAATGACGGTATAGGGCTGTTTTACGCTGAATTTTGGAATCATTGACTTTCCTCCGGTGCGAGAATACGGTTACATAAATAAACACCTGTATCATATCCTGTTTTTCATCCTGCGTCAATGAATTTGTCCGGGGATTTTGTGAACTTTTTTCAAACGATTGCCGGGAAAAGGGCGGCGTATGTCTTGAAAGCGGAGGGGCAGGGGTCTATAATGCAGGGTAGTGACTTTATAGGAGGCTGCTGAAATGATTGATATTGACAAGGACACGCTGGTTTCCGACGTGCTGCGGTTCGTGCCCGGCGGGGGAGAGGTCTTTCTCTCCATGGGGATGCACTGCCTCCACTGCGGCTCTGTTGCCGGGGAGACGCTGGAGGATGCCTGCCTTGCCCACGATATGGATTTGGATACGCTGATTGACGAGCTGGAAAGCCAGATTGCCCTGTATGAATAAGCTGAGACTCACGCCCCGGCTGCAGGCGGCGGCGGACTATGTGCCCGTTCAGTGCCGCTTTGCGGACATCGGAACAGACCACGCCTATCTCCCGGTGTGGCTGCTGCAGCAGGGGAGGATTACCCGTGCCATCGCCGCTGACCTGCGCCGGGGGCCGTTGGACCATGCAAGGGAGACAGCACAGGTGTACGGCCTGACAGAATGCATGGATTTCCGCCTCTCCGACGGTCTTGCCCGCTTTGCCCCTCATGAGGCGGACTGCATTGTGATTGCAGGCATGGGAGGAGAGGCGGTGCGCAGCATTTTGGAGGCTGCGCCGTGGACAAGGACGGATACCCGCCTGATTCTGCAGCCCCAGTCCAACCTCCCCCGGCTTCGCCGGTGGCTGGC
>CAJOOV010000065.1 GCA_905236265.1 uncultured Oscillospiraceae bacterium
CCAGTACCTGCCCGGTTGAGCCTGCAACCCAATCTGACCAGAGCAGGGCTGTTCTACCGAAAAGAGGCGGAACAGCCCTCTTTTTTGCCGTTTTTCTGTTGCTTTTCCCCGCAGGAGCCGATATAATGAAAAGCTGATGTGTTTTCCCGGAGGTGAGAGGAAATGAAGTGGAAAAAAGCCCTGCGTGGGGCGTTCCCGGTGACGCTGCCGGTGCTGGCGGGTTATCTGGCGCTGGGAATGGCCTTCGGGCTGCTGCTCAGCTCGGCGGGCATCCCCATCTTCTGGGCGCCCATTATGAGCGTGCTGATGTACGCCGGTTCCGGGCAGTTTCTGGCCGTCACCCTGATTGCCGGAGGGGCGACGCTGGTGCAGGCGGCGCTGCTCACGGCGGTGCTCCACTTCCGCCACCTGTTCTACGGCCTCAGCCTGATTGACCGGTTCCACGGGGTGGGGCGGCGGAAATTCTTCCTGATCTACGGCCTTACTGACGAGACCTATGCCCTGCTTACCTCCACCCCGCCGCCCCCCGGCGTGGAGGCGGGGGACTTCTATCTGGCGGTGTCCCTGCTGAACCACCTCTACTGGATTATGGGCGGGGTCATCGGCTCCACCATGGGGGCGCTGCTGGCCTTTGACACCACCGGGGTGGATTTTGCCATGACGGCGCTGTTTGTGGTGCTGCTCATTGAGCAGGTGAAAAAGCCCGGCGGCGGCGTGTGCGCCGCTGTTGGGGGCGTGTGCGCCGCTGCGGCGCTGGCGGTCTTTGGAGCGGAGCGGTTTCTGATTCCCGCCCTGATTGCCATTACCGCTATCCTGCTGGTGCTGCGTCCCCGGCTGGAAGGGAGAGAGGTGAGTCCCCCATGAGTCCTTCCTATATTCTGGGCATTACCCTTGTCATGTCCGCCGTCACCCTGCTCTCCCGTGCCCTGCCCTTTCTCCTCTTTGACCGGGGCGGGGAGCCGCCCAGATGGGTGCGCTATCTGGGGGCGGTGCTGCCCCCGGCGATCATGGCACTGCTCATTGTCTACTGTCTGCGAAACGTCCGCTTCACCGCCGGGAGCCACGGGATTCCTGAGCTGGCCTGCATCGCCCTTGCCGCCCTGCTCCACCTGAAAAAGGGGAATGTGCTGCTGAGCATCTTCGGGGCGACGGTGGTGTATATGGTTTTGGTGCAGGTGGTGTTTGTCTGATTCAGACGGACACGGTATTATACTCCCCCAGTCACTTCGTTACAGCCCCGCTGCAGCGGCGCACAGCGTGTGAGCGGTGACTCCCCTTGATAACCACTTTATTTCTTCCTCACGGAGGTACTTCCATGTCAAAATACAACACTGAAATCAACCGCCGGCGCACCTTTGCCATTATCTCCCACCCGGACGCCGGTAAAACCACCCTGACGGAAAAGTTTCTCCTCTACGGCGGAGCCATCAATCAGGCGGGGGTGGTGAAGGGCAAGCGCAATGCCCGTGCCGCCACGTCGGACTGGATGGAGATCGAGAAGCAGAGGGGCATTTCCGTCACCAGCTCCGTCATGCAGTTCCAGTATGACGGCTACTGCATCAACATTCTGGACACCCCCGGACATCAGGACTTCTCCGAGGACACCTACCGCACCCTCATGGCCGCCGACTCCGCCGTGATGGTCATTGACGCCGCCAAGGGCGTGGAGGCACAGACCCGGAAGCTGTTCAGGGTCTGCGCCATGCGGGATATTCCCATTTTTACCTTCATCAACAAGATGGACCGGGAGGCCAGAGACCCCTTCGATTTGTGCGAGGAGATCGAGCACGAGCTGGGCATTGACACCTGCCCGGTGAACTGGCCCATCGGCTGCGGCAAGGACTTTCAGGGGGTCTATGACCGCCAGCGCAGCCGCATCCTCCACTTCACTTCCCACGGCAGCGCCAAGGCCGCCGACAGTCAGGAGATCGCTCTGGACGACCCGGCGCTGGTCGACGTGATCGGCCAGTCCCACTGCGACCGGCTCCGGGAGGAGCTGGAGCTGCTGGACGGGGCGGGAGAGGAGCTGGAGCTGGAGGCAGTGCGCCATGGAAAGCTCTCCCCGGTGTTCTTCGGCTCCGCCCTGAACAGCTTCGGCATTGAGGCGTTTCTGGAGGAGTTTCTCCGCATGACCACCCCGCCCCTGTCCCGGAAGGCGGGAGAGCAGGTGGTGGAGTCCACAGGGGATGCCTTCTCCGGCTTCGTGTTCAAGATTCAGGCCAACATGAACAAGGCGCACCGGGACAGAATCGCCTTCGTCCGGGTCTGTTCCGGCAGGTTCGACGCAGAGCGGGAGGTCTACCACGTTCAGGGGGGCAGAAAGCTGCGCCTGTCCCGGCCTCAGCAGCTCATGGCAGCAGAGCGGGAAATCATTGAGGAGGCCTACGCCGGGGACATCATCGGCGTGTTCGACCCCGGCATCTTCTCCATCGGGGACACCATCTGCGACCCCGGCATGAAGTGCCGCTTTGACCCCATCCCCACCTTCGCTCCGGAGCATTTCCGCCGTGTGCGCCCCAAAGACACCCTGAAGCGGAAGCAGTTCATCAAGGGCGCAGAGCAGATTGCTCAGGAGGGCGCCATCCAGATCTTCAAAATCCCCTACACCGGTATGGAGGAGGTCATTGTGGGCGTGGTGGGCACGCTGCAGTTCGACGTGTTCGAGTACCGGCTGAAAAACGAGTACAAGGTGGACTTGGTCATGGAAAACCTGCCCTATGAATATGTCCGCTGGATTGACAAAAGCCCGGTGGAGGATCTGGAGGAGCTGGTCATCGGCGACGGGCAGGACGTGAAGATCGTGGAGGACTACCACGGCGGGCGGCTGATGCTCTTCTCCGCCCCGTGGAGCATTAACTGGGTGCTGGACAAGAACAAGGGACTGGAGCTGTCCGAGTTCGGCGGCGCACGGTTCTGATGGCAGGATGATAACCCCCTGCCCCTTGGGAGTACGCCTCCCGGAGGGCAGGGGCTTTTCATAGTCCGCTTTATGCCCCACCTGCCAGCCCTTTCCTCTTGCCAGCCGTCCCCCTGCGCCTTATAATAGAACATATGTTCGATATATCCGGCAGAGAGGGGGAGAGGACATGGACGACCGGGAGCCGGTGTGCTACAGCTATGACGGCAGCTTTGCCGGACTGCTCACCTGTATGGACGAGAGCTTTCGCCGGGGGGAGGAGCCGGTGGGCATCTATCCCCCGGAGGACGAGCGCATCTCCATGTATCCCCGGCGCAGGGTGTCCACGGATTTGATTCGGGCGAGGCGGTTCTACCGGGGCATTCAGGAGAGCGCCTCAAGGGACGCCCAGCAGCTGGTTGCCCACGCCTTTCTCACCTGTCTGGAGGACAGGGAGCGGGCGATTTGGCAGTTTTTGGAGCTGGCACGGCGAAAGGGGCCGGCGGTGATGTACCATCTCAGCGACAAGCGGGTGGTGACGCTGAACCGGGCGGTGCGCTCTATGGCGGGGGAGGCGAGGCAGTGGCGCACCGCCGCCCGGTTCCGGGACTGCAACGGGCTTTTGTGGAGCGCAATCACGCCGGAAAACCGGGTGCTGTACCTGCTGCGGGCCCACCTGTGCCGGCGCTTCAGCCACGAGACATTGCTGGTCTACGACTCTGCCCACGGCGAGGCGCTGCTCTACCGGGAGGGAAAGTGGCGTATCCGCCCCGCCGGGGCGCTGGAGCTGCCCCCGGAGCGTCCGGGGGAGGAGGACTGCCTGCGGCTCTGGCGCAGCTTTGACGAGCTGTGGTATCCCAAGCGGCGCAGGCAGCGGGAGCAGGGTGACGAGGCGTAGGGCGCAGGCATGGCTGCAAAAAGAAGTGCGTATTTTCAGTATCAGACGCTGAAAATACGCACTCTTTTTGGTTTATGTGAAACCGCAGTGGGGGGTAAGGGACTCGAACCCTCACGAATCTCTTCACGAGAACCTAAATCTCGCATGTCTGCCAATTCCATCAACCCCCCGGATGGGCAGACATTATTATAGCAAGGGCAGCGCCCCAATTCAAGGGGGAAATCTGCGCCGGGGCGGGGCATCACTTCCCCACGCAGAAGCGGCGGAAGATCTGCTGGGTGACCTGCTCGCTGACGGATTCCCCGGTGAGCTCATGCAGGGCGGAGAGGGCGTTTTCCACGTCCGTAAGCACCGCATCGGCAAACAGCCCCTCCTCCAGCGCCTGCGCCGCCCCCCTGAGACAATCGGCGGCACGTCCCACCGCCTCCGCCTGCCGGGCGTTGGTGAGAAGCTGCCCTCTGGGCGGCTCCTGCCGGGCGAACAGCCGGGCAATCTCCGCCTCCAGACGCTCCAGCCCCTCCCCTGTGGCGGAGCTGACGGAGACAGCCTCCACGCCTGCAGGCAGCTTCAGCACTGTGGGCAAATCGGACTTACTCACCACCACCAGCCGCCGGGGACAGCGCTGGGACAGGGCGAGAATCTCCTCGTCCTCCGCCGTGAGGGGTTCGCTGCCATCCAGCAGCACCAGCGCCAGCTCTGAGCGCTCCAGCGCCCGGCGGCTGCGCTCCACTCCCATCCGCTCCACCACGTCGCTGGTGTCCCGGAGTCCGGCAGTGTCCGTCAGGCGCAGCAGCACGCCCCCCAGCACACACCGCTCCTCCACCGTGTCCCGTGTGGTGCCGGGAATGGGGGTGACAATCGCCCGGTCATAGCCCAGAAGGGCGTTGAGCAGGGAGGACTTGCCCGCATTGGGTCTGCCTGCGATGGCGCAGGGCACCCCCTCGGTGAGCTGTCTGCCCCGGCGGTAGGTGGCGGTGAGCTGTTCCAGCGCACGCTCGGCGCTGCGCAGCGTCTGCTCCATCTCCTCCGCCTGAAAGGGCTCTATGTCCTCGTCCGGGTAGTCCAGCACCACATGGAAGTGGGCCAGCAGCCCGGTCAGCTCCTCCGCCACGGCGGATATGCGCTCTGTCATGGCTCTGCCCAGCTGTCCGGCGGCATTTTTGGCGGCGTCCGGGGTCTGGGCGTCGATGAGGTCGGCCACTGCCTCCGCCTGAATCAGATCCATGCGCCCGTTGAGAAAGGCACGCTTTGTGAACTCCCCCGCCCCCGCCTGCCTCACGCCCTGGGCAAAGAGGGCTTCCAGTGCGGCGGTGAGCAGGCTGGGGGAGCCGTGGCACTGCAGCTCCGCCGTGTCCTCCCCGGTGTAGCTGTGGGGGGCTTTGGCATAGGTGGCAAGGCACTGGTCCAGCACCTGCCCCTCCCCGTCCCGGAGGGTGCCCAGCACCAGCCGTCCGGGGGCATACTCCCCCAGCGCCCTGCCGCTCCGGGGCGTGAACAGGGCGCTGACGGCGGCAAGGGAGGCGGGGCCGGAGAGGCGGTTAATCCCAATGGCGGATTTCACCATCCCCGTGGCAATGGCGGCTATGGTGTCAGCCATCAGCGCACCTGACCGTTTCCGCAGACCACGAACTTGGTGGAGGTCAGCTCCCCCAGACCCATGGGGCCTCTGGCGTGGAGCTTCTGGGTGGAGATGCCGATCTCCGCTCCCAGCCCGAACTCCCCGCCGTCGGTGAAGCGGGTGGAGGCGTTGACGTACACGGCGGCGGCGTCCACCTCGTTCAAAAACCGCTGGGCGCGGGCATAGCTGTCGGTGACAATGGCCTCGCTGTGCCCCGTGCCGTGGGCGTTGCAGAAGTCGATGGCCTCGTCAAGGGAGTCCACCACCTTCACGGCAAGGATATAGTCCCCGTACTCCGTGTCCCAGTCCTCCTCTGCAGCGGGTACCACGCAGGAGCCAAGTATCTCCTGCACTCTCTCGTCCCCCCGCAGCTCCACCGCCTTTTCGTCCAGCCTTGCCTTCACCATGGGCAGGAACCGCCCTGCAACTCCCCGGTGTACCAGCAGGCACTCCATGGCGTTGCACACGCTGGGGCGGGAGCATTTGGCGTTATAGGCGATGTCGCAGGCCATAGCCAAATCGGCGCTGTCGTCCACATAGGTGTGGCAGACCCCCTCCCCGGTGCGGATGACGGGGACGGTGGCGCTGGCGGCCACGGCACGAATCAGCCCCCTCCCCCCTCTGGGAATCAGCACGTCCAGATAGGCGGTGAGGTGCATCAGCTCTCTGGCGCTGTCCCGGCTGGTGTCCTGCACCAGTGACACGGCGTTCTCGTCCAGCCCCGTGGCGGCAATGGCACGGCGCATGATCTCCGTCAGCGCCTGATTGGAGCGAAACGCCTCCCGTCCGCCCCGGAGAATCACGGCGTTGCCGGCTTTCAGGCACAGGGCGGCGGCGTCCACGGTGACGTTGGGGCGGGCCTCATAGATCATCCCGATCACCCCCAGCGGCACCCGGCGGCGGCTGATGCGCAGTCCGTTGGGGCGCACCGTCTCGCTCACCGCCGCCCCCACGGGGTCAGGCAGGGCGGCCACCTGCTCCACCCCCTCAGCCATGGCGGCGATCCGCTCCGGGGTGAGGCGGAGCCTGTCCTGCATACTCTCGCTCATGCCCCCCTCTGCGGCGGCGGCAAGGTCGCGGCTGTTGGCAGTGAGAATCTCCCCGGTGTGGTTCCTCAGCGCTTGGGCAATGGCGTTCAGGGCGGCGTTTTTCGCCCCCGTGCCTGCGCAGGCGAGGCTGCGGGCGGCCAGCTTTGCCGCCTTTCCCTGCTCTTCCAGTGGTGTCATATCCGGCTTCACTCCTTCAAGGTTTGGTTTACTGGCTATTGTAGCAGGATTGTCCCTTCTTCGCAACAGCCGGGGCGCAGATTTCACCGAAGCTGTACAAAAGGCAGGGCAGGGCAGAGGAAAAATATGGCAGAATTCTCTGCGCCCGGCAAGGTGGTATTATGTGTCGGTTTGTGGTATGATAGACGGAACATGCCGAAGGCTGCCTGCTGTTTTGCTCCGGCAGGTGATAAAACGGGCGCTTTGCCCGAACAAACGAAGGGAAACAATGGTATGAATTACTCAGTGATGGGTCTTATCGCCCTGCTGATTCTCCTCATTGAAAATCAGGATATTCTGTTGAACCGTGCCCGTGCCTTTGACCGCCCCGCATGGAGGGTCTACCGCCAATTTCTGATTGCGGTTCTGGTCTACTACATCGCCGACATTCTCTGGGGCGTGGTGGAGAGTCTGCATTTGGTTGTGCTGATCTTTGCAGACACCTCCCTCTACTTTATCGCCATTGCGGCGGGGGTGGTGTGCTGGACCCGGTATGCCATCATCTTTCTGGAGGAGGAGAGCGCCTTTGGCCGCTTTTTCCTCCTCGCCGGACGGGTTACCGCCTCCCTGACGGCGCTGCTCATCGCCCTGAACGTCTTTTTCCCCATCTTCTTCACCGTGGACGCCTCCGGCACCTACCACGCCCTTGGCGCCCGGTATGCGGCGCTGAGCTGCCAGATTCTCCTGCTGCTGCTCCTCTCCGGCTACTCCTCTGCCTCTATCCTCCGCCGCAGCGTTACGCCGGAGCAGGCGCAGCGCTACCGCACGGTGACGCTGTTCGGGCTGGTGATGGCCGTGTTTCTCTTCGGGCAGCTTCTCTATGTGTATCTGCCCCTGTACTCGCTGGCCTATCTGCTGGGCACCAGTCTGGTGCGTGCCGTTGTCATCAGCGACGAGAAGGAGGCGTACCGGAGGGAGCTGGAGGAGACGGCGAAAATCGCAGAGCTGAAGCGCTCCATCACTGCCCTGCTGGACAATATGCCCGCCATGAGTTTCTCCAAGGACGCCCACACCGGGGCGTATCTGGCCTGCAATCAGGCGTTTGCGGACTATGCCAGAAAAAGCAGCCCCGCAGAGGTGGTGGGGCTGACGGATTACGACATTTTTGACCCACAGACGGCGGCTCACTTCGTGGCGGACGACGCAAGGGCGCTGGGTATGGAGCAGCCCCTGACCTTCTTTGAGGATGTGCTGGACGCCGCCGGGAACAGCCGCCAGTTCCAGACCACCAAGCTGAAATTCACGGATGCCGCCGGGCGGCTGTGCCTGCTGGGTATGTCCACGGACGTGACGGAGATGGTCAAGACCCGGAAGGAGCGGGAGCAGGCGCAGGCAGAGAGCGCCGTATACGAGAGCATGGTGGAGGCGCTCTCCGGGGATTATTTCAACCTGTTCTATGTGGATTTGGACACGGAGAACTATATTGAGTACGGCCACCGGACGCAGGAGGGCTTCCGCTCATCAGAGCGCAGGGGACACAACTTCTTCCAGTCCAGCCGGAAAAACGCCCTGCGCCTGATCTACGAGGAGGATCAGAAGGCGTTTTTAGAGGCGATGGACAAGGAGCGCATGGTGGAGGCCATTGACCAGCACGGCACCTTCCTCTATATCTACCGCCTGTTGCTGGGCGGCGTGCCCACCTATGTGAGCATGAAGGCCACCCGCATCAGCGGGGACAAAAGCCATATTATCATCGGCATCAGCAATGTCGACGCCCAGATGCGGGATCGTGCCATTGCCCAGCGGGCGAAGGAGGAGCAGAAGGCGTACCGGCGCTTTACTGCCCTGAGCGGCAATGTGATCGTGTCCTATCTGGTGGATCTGGAGCGGGAGCACTATGTGGAATTCCGTTCCACCAAGGACTATGACCAGCTGGGCATTGCCAAGGACGGAGACGGCTTCTTCCGCAGCGCCTCAGAAAACAGCCTGAGAACGGTACACCCGGAGGATCAGGACAGGTTCCTCGCCTGCTTCACCAGAGAGAACGTGCTGGAGGAGATTGCCCGCACCGGGGTGTTTATGCTGGAATACCGGCTTCTGGCAGGAGGACTGCCCACCTATGTACATCTGAAGGCCGCCATGGTAGAGGAGGAGGGCAAGAGCTACCTCACCGTGGGACTGTTCGATGTGGATGCGCAGGTGCTCCACGAGCAGGAGTATGTCCGCAAGCTGGAGGACGCCAGACGGCTTGCCAACCGGGACGAGCTTACCGGCGTGAAGAACAAGCACGCCTATGCAGAGGCGGAACGGGCGCTGGACGCAGCCCTTGCAGAGCATGGGGAGGCCGCCCTTGCCGTGGTCATCTGCGATTTGAACGACCTGAAGCGGGTGAACGACCGGCAGGGACACAGCGCAGGCGACCGTTATATCCGCACCGCCTGCCGTATCATCTGCAATGTGTTCAAGCACTCGCCGGTGTTCCGCATCGGGGGCGACGAGTTCGCCGTCCTCTGTCAGGGGCACGACTATGAACACATTGAAGCCCTTCTGGCCGCCGTGGAGGCGGAAAACGTGAAAAATCAGGCGACCGGAGGAGTGCAGATCGCCTGCGGCATGTCCCGCTATCAGGGCGGGGAGAGCGTGGCGGAGGTGTTCGAGCGGGCAGACCGGGAGATGTATCTGAAAAAGGCGGAGATGAAGCGCCTCGCTGTCCCGGTGGGGACAGTGGAGCGGGGCTGACCTGTTTTGCAGTCCCTTGCTTTTTCAGCCGGCCACATTGCCATCTATCTGCAAAGGCGGCTCCTCCCTTGGGAAGAGCCGCTGAATTTTATGCAATGATTCCTTTTCGCGTCATCACACCCTCCAGAGGCACCGGGATGTATGCGGTGCGGGTACACACGGTGAGTAGTCGATGCTGTACTCCGTGCCCTCCTCCGTCATCTCGTAGAACTTGAAGAGGACGCAATGCGGCGGCAGAGCTGCGTCTGCCGCCGCAAAGGTGTGTATCAATTAACTGGGTGCAACGGAAATAGGGTTGTATCCTGCATCAGCGCTCAAAGGGGATAGCGTTTCCGGTTCTGGCGCTCTCCCTGACCGCCTCCATCAGTGCCAGCACCCGGCGGGTCTCAGGGATCTTCACCAAAAAGTCCTCTTCGCCGTGGTAGGCACGGACGTAGTTCTCAAAATACTGCTCGTGGCAGGTGTCCACCTTGGGAAGCTCCTCGGTGACAATCCGTCCCTCAGGGGGAGGCCCAAAGGAGCGGGTGGGGCCGGCGGCGGTCATGGTGCGCTTTCCGCCCACGTTGGTCAGCAGCTGGCTGGTGCGGACAATTTTACCCTCAGGGAAGAAACCGTCCACATAGGCGCTGCCCTTGTTGCCGCCTACGAACCAGTGGCGCTCAAACCACTTGTCGTGCATCTTGTCGCTGAGGAAGTAGGTGCCAAGCTCCACCTCGGCCATAATGCCGTTGTCGAACTTCATGAGGATCTTGAAGTAGTCGTCCACTTCCTCGTTGATGACGTTGCGCAGGTCGGCAAACACAGAGGTGATTCTTGCGCCGGGCATCATCCACAGCACCTGATCCAGCAGGTGTACGCCCCAGTCAAAGAGCATTCCGCCGCCCTCGCTGACAAAGACATGCCAGTCGTGCATGTTGCCGTTGAAGCCGTAGAGCATACTCTGGACGGTGTACACATCCCCCAGCGTTTTGGAGTCGAACACAGCCTTTGCCGTGCGGAAGTCCGGGTCAAGGCGGCGCTGGTGGTGTACGGTGAACTTCACGCCGCACTCCTGAGTAACCTTTATCATCTCGTCCAGCTCCGCCACGTTCATGGCAACGGGCTTTTCGCAGATGATGTCCTTGCCTGCACGGGCAGCCTGAATCACCAGATCATGGTGATATTTGTTGTTTACGGCGATCAATACCACATCCACCTCGGGGTCGTTCATCAGCTCCTCGTTGGATGCGTAGCGCTTCAAGCCCTCTTTCACGTCCTCAAGCTGTTTCGGGTCGATGTCGGCAATGCCAGTCACACGGATGCCCTTCATGTTGGTGAGCATTTTCTCATGCTCATGCCCCATAAAGCCGTGGCCGATGATACCAATGCGAATGTCGTCCATAAAAAAACCTCCTTCAGTTTGTCATGTGTCAGGGTCAATGATATAGTATCATAATAAAGCTGAAAATGCACTGTCTTCCGTTCCTTTTTCTTTACTTCTGTTGCATCAGTGCTTTCACATCACATGCGAATGAAATACGCAATGGGTAATTGTTGCACATCCTCGTGCTGGTTCTGTTGCTGGAGGCGAGGGCAAGTTTTCTTTCAGAAAATGCGGCAACGCCGTTAAAAAAGACACCCCCCCAGAGAACGAAAATGGTCAGAAGCTCCCGTTGGTTGATATCTGTTACAGGAAGGATGTCACTCACCTCCAGCCGCCCATAGGTAAGGGTTCCGGTCTTGTCGAAGGCAATCCTGACAACCTTTCCCATGGCCTCCAGCGCCTCGCCGGACTTGATGATAACACCGTGCTTGGCTGCCTGACCGATGGCCGCCATGATTGCGGTAGGGGTTGCCAGCACCAGAGCGCAGGGGCAGAAGACGGCCAGCACAGTGACTGCCCTGACAATATCACCGGTCACAAGGTACGCAAAAGACCCTGCAAGAAAAACGCCGCCCAGTATGGTCATGGGCCAGCCTGCAAGAAAGTCATTGATTTTCCGAACCATGCCGAGGAAATCCAGATGCAAATGGCTTTCAGGTATTCATTTTTCGGGGTGCGCCAGCCATTTTGTATCGGGGGTGTCAAAAGCCTTTTTCTCAGAAAACAGGTTTTAGAAATCGGGTGAAATAGCATGATTTGTCATAAGGATGTTATCGATATTTCACCCTATTCCCAACAAAGCCCGCTTTTGATGCCCTTCCCAACGATGTAGTTATAGATGTATAAGCCCTGCACCGGAATGCTGGTGCTGTTTGTCCTCCACCATGGGCTGAACCGACGCTGGTTTCTGGCGCTGGGCAAGGGACGGTACCCGGCAAGACGGGTGTTTCAGGACGGGCTTGATCTGCTGCTCCTTGCGTTTATGATTTTGCAGCCTCTCAGTGGAATCCTCATGTCCAAGCCCAAAGAGGACGTACGCCGCATCAAAGCGGAGATCGGCAGTTTTCTGACTCAGAAGCTGCATTTAGAGCTGTCTGAGGAAAAGACGCTAGTCACCAAATCCACCCACAGAGCAAGATTTCTGGGCTACGATGTCAGGACAACCCCCTACACCAATCTGACCAGAAAAACCGCAAGGGGCTGCTATGCCAGAAACTATGGTGGGCATGTCCAGCTGGAAGTTCCCAC
>CAJOOV010000066.1 GCA_905236265.1 uncultured Oscillospiraceae bacterium
CCCATATAGAACTCCGGGTTGATGACAAAGAAGAAGTGTCCCAGATGATACATCTGGGGCTTGCCCTCAGGACTCACCCCGGTGAGCGCCTTCATAAAGGGGCCTGCGCTCAGTGCCGCAGACAGGATCTCCACCACCGCCGCATAGCCGTAGCCCTTATAGCCGCACATCTCGTCCCCGATTCCCCCCAGAGGAGCCAGTGCCGCCGTGCCGTCCACCAGACGCTTCAAAATCTCCTCTGAGTCGGTGAGCGCCTCGCCCTCGGCGGAGACCACCATTCCGGCAGGGGTGGGCTTTCCCTCTCTGGCGTAATACTCGATCTTCCCCCGCTGAACGATGGAGGTGGCGCAGTCCAGCACAAAGGGAAACTCCTCGTCCGTGGGCAGGGCAAAGGTGAGGGGGTTGGTGCCCATCATATTCTCCACCCCGAAGGTGGGGGCGATGGACGGGCGGGCATTCGTCCCGGTTATGCCGATGAGTCCCTCTCTGCTGGCCATAGTCGCCCAATAGCCCGCAATGCCGTAGTGGGTGGAGTTACGGATTGCGCCCCCCGCCATGCCGTAGGTCTTTGCCTTCTGGATGAGCATGGTCATCATCTTATGGCTGGCAACCATGCCCATACCGTCGTGGGCATCCAGCACCACCGTGGTGGGCGTTTCCTTCACAACCTCTACCTCTGTCACAGGCTTTAGCGTACCCTTTACGATGCGGTCAATATAGATGGGCTTGAACCGGTTGCAGCCGTGGCTCTCGATTCCCCGGCGGTCGGACTCCAGCAGCACATCTGCGCAGATTTCCGCATCCCCTCTGGGAACCCCGTAGCCCACAAAGGCATCGATCAGGAACGCATTCATCTGTTCCCATGGCACATAGGGTCTGGTTTCCATTTGATACACCTCTTTCAGGTTTCATAATAGAAACATCTTATCACACTTTTCCCAAAGGCGCAACGGAAGCTCAGCTCAAAAACAGGTCAATATCCGGAATATCCAGCCCCTCCTGCAGGGCGAGATTGATGCCATAGGCAATCACCTTGGAGAGATCGGAAACCTGAGTATCAATGTCCTTCGGCGTGACCAGAAGGCTGCCCAAGGCAGCATCTCCCTCCTGCCCGGTGAGATCTGCGGCCAGTGTCCCTGCATCCACCACAGTGGGAACACCGATGGCGATTACCGGAACCCCCAGCGTCTCTTCGTTCAGGGCGTTTCTGGCATTTCCCACCCCGGAGCCGGGAACAATACCTGTGTTTCCGATCTGCACCGTGGTACACAGCCGGGTGACGGAACGGGCGGCAAGGGCATCCACGGCCAGCACCAGCGAGGGCGAAGTTTGCTTCACCACGGCCTGAACCAGCTCACTGCTCTCCAGTCCGGTGGTACCCAGCACCCCGGCGGAGAGGGCGGAAACCGGGCGGAAGGGGGCAAAATGCTCCGGCTCCTGCTGCAGCAGATGGCGGGTGACAAGAATCTGGTCTGCGGCTCTCGGCCCCACGGAGTCCGGCGTCACAAACCGGTTTCCCAGCCCGAACACAAGGACAGGCGAGCTTTTTTTCACGGAAACCGCACTGCGCAGCTCGTGGGAGAAAGCCCGTACAGCCCGCTGAAATGCGTCCGTTTCCCGTCTTGTCACCGGGGAGAGATCCAGCGTCACATAGGTGCCTACGGGCTTCTCCAGCAGCTCTGCGGCCTGCTGAGAGGTGATGGTCACCTGATGGACCATGCAGCCCTCCCTCTCATACTCCCTTTGTGTAACGCCGGGAATGGTATCGCTCTCCGGGCTGCGGTGATACTCCGCCGCCTCTACTGCCAAATCTGTACGGATTATACCCACGAACTCACCTTCATGCTGTTTTTTCTTTAGTATCCGCAGCCGGAAAAGATTTATCCCACAAGCCCAAAAAAATTTCAAAAAACAGTTGCTTTTTCCTTTATGAGATGCTAAAATGAGTAACTGCACAGGGTCTTTGTGTAGAATGCTATTAGAGGAGGTGTTTGGTTTGCCGAATATTAAGTCTGCCAAGAAGCGTGTTCTGGTCAATGCGACCAAGGCCGAGCAGAACAAGGCCGCAAAGTCCGCTCTGAAGACTACCCTGAAAAAGTTTGACGCCGCGGTAGCTGAGGGCAACCGCAGCGAGGCTGATAGCGCATACAAGCTGGCCGTCAAGACCGTTGACAAGGCCGCTGCGAAGGGCTTGATTCACAAGAACAAGGCTGCTAACAAGAAAAGCCAACTGACTGTGAAGCTGAATACGGTTCAGGGCTGATTGTGAGATAACGTGGAGCACAAACCGTCTGCCGAAAGCAGACGGTTTTTCTTTCCAAAACCGGCTTTTCCTGCGAATACTCTGCCAATGCCGGAAGTCCAACAGAAAGGGTGTGCTTATTTGTCTAATAACTGGCGCTCACGCATTGGGCACTATCTTTGGAATCTGTTTGATATTTATATTCATGCCCACGTCTCCAGAGCCAGCGCACAGCTTGCATATTATTTGCTGTTGAGCATTTTCCCCATTATGATTGTCGTCTCCTCGGTTCTGGGCAGGCTGCCGCTGGCGGATTCTGCGGTGTTGCAAAGATTATTGGAAAAGCTCCCGGATGCCTTCGGCTGGCTGCTGCTGGACTATTTGAAGTATGTGGAGCAGAACCAGAGTGTTGCGCTGCTTTCCGGAGGTGTCATTCTCACACTCACCTCCTCCTCTGCTGCCTTTCGGGGTTTAATGGATATTTTTGGTGAGGTGTTTGGCAAACGGGTTCGGGGAGGACTATTAGGGTTTATCTTCTCCCTGTTTCTCTCCGTTGTGCTGATTATCATGATCTATGGCGGACTGCTGATCGTTCTTCTGGGCGACTGGCTGTTGAATGCGATTAAATTCCTTCTGAATGTCCCAGTGCTTCATTACGGCTGGAGGCAGGCGCAGCTTGCTTTTCCCTTTGCGATGCTGTTTTTCTTTCTGGCTTTGATTTACAGCCTGACCGCCCGCACGCCAAGGCACAAGCGCACGATCGTTCCCGGCGCACTTCTGGCGGCTCTCACGCTTGTAGGGGCTACGAATCTGTTTTCCACCTTTCTCACCGTCTCAACCCGCTATACCACGGTTTACGGCTCTCTCGCAGCGGTTATTGTTCTGATGATATGGCTGTTTTTGTGCAGTAACATTATCATAATGGGCAATATCATTAACTTTGTAGCCGCAGAAGAGCAGGATCGTTTCGGCACGATGAGACTGCCCAGCCTGAAAAGGATCGTCCAGCGAAAGCAGGGTAAGCCTAAAACGAAATAGATTTGGCTATGCGTCCACGCCCCGGCATAAGCCGGGGCGTTCCTTTTCCCATCCTTCTGGCAAAAGAAAAGCGCCTGAGTTACCTCAGACGCTTTCTTGTGTTGGCACTACCAATTTTCCCGGGCCGTCGCCAGCCAAGTATCGTAGGCGCAGGTGAGCTTAA
>CAJOOV010000067.1 GCA_905236265.1 uncultured Oscillospiraceae bacterium
CCGATGTCGTACAGGTCATCCCCGCACTCCAGCCGGTACAGGTCAAAGTGAAACAGGGGCAGCCGGCCATCCAGATGCTCGTCCACAATGGTAAACGTGGGGGAGGTGACCCGCTCCTGAATGCCAAGCCCGGCGGCCAGCCCCCGTGTAAAGGCGGTCTTCCCCGCCCCCAGATCTCCGGTATAGGCAATCACCATGCCCGCCTGCGCCACAGCGCCCAGCCTTGCACCCAGCGCCTGGGTCTGCTCAGGCGTATTCGTCGTATAGCGCACCGCTGCGCCCCCTTTCTCTTATCCGGGACAGTATAACAATTCTCCGGGAAATTTGCAAGCCGTGAAGCGGTAGATTTCACCTTGTCAAGCCGGGGCTTCCGGGCTATAATGAAACCATTCTGCATTGGGAGGAGGGATGCCCTTGAGCCAGCTTTGGGATTTGATTCGGGACACGGTTCGTCAGGCGGATCATCTGCTTTTGTCCCTGTGCGTCGCCGTCAACCTCTTCGGCATCGCCCTGATCTACTCCGCCACCCGGTATGACCCCGCCCTGCACTCCTACCCGCTGAAACAATTCATCGCCATGGGCATCGGCATTGTGCTGTTCTTCCTGCTCTCCCAGTTGGATTTGGAGACGGTGCTGTCCCGGTGGCAGTGGGTACTCGCCGGGAGCCTGCTCTTTATCGCCCTGCTGGCCATTCCCGGCGTAGGCCACAGCGTGGGCGGCAACCGGAGCTGGATTGCCTTTCCCCTGTTCTCCCTGCAGCCTGCGGAAATGGTGAAGCTCACCTTCACCATGCTTCTGGCCAAACAGATCATCACGCTGAACCAGAACCCCGGCATCAGCCATCCCCTCTCCGTGGCGGCGCTGTGCGCCCATCTGGGGCTGTTTACGGGGGTGATCTTCGCTGCATCCAGAGACGCAGGAACGGCGCTGGTCTATCTGGCCATCTTCGCCGTCATGCTCTGGGCAGGAGGGCTGCATCCGGCGTGGTTTGCGCTGGGACTGGTCATCCTCACGCTGGCAGGGACCACCCTCTGGCTGCGCCTGCCGGAGGAAAACTACTGGAAAATGCGGATTCTGGTCTGCTTTGACCATGACCTTGACCCCGCCTTCCGGGGCTTTCAGCAGACCCGCTCCCTGCTGGCCATTCAGTCGGGGAAGCTGTACGGCATGGGCTATCTGCAGGGGAACCTGACGCAGGCGGGCTATCGCAGCGCACTGCCCGCAAGGCACACGGACTTCATCTTCTCCGTATGCTGTGAGGAGCTGGGGCTTTTGTGGTCAGCCGTGCTCCTGCTGCTGCTCACGGGAATCATTCTGCGCTGTATCTATATCTCCGTACACGCAGGCAGTCCCTTCTATGCCCTGATGGGCGTGGGGTATGCCGCCATGTTTCTGGTTCAGATCACCCTGAATATCGGCATGTGTCTCTTTCTCCTGCCGGTCATCGGGCTGACGCTGCCCTTTGTCAGCTACGGCGGCTCTTCCCTGATTACCGCCTACGCCGCCATGGGGCTGCTCTCCGGCATCAGGCAGCGGGGCATCCCGGAGTGGCTGCGGGAGAGCCGGGAGGATGTCTGGGACGGTGCGACATGACAAACCGGGAGGCAGAAGCTCTGCCTCCCGGTCAGTGTTTTTTAGTGATCCATCTCACGGCTCGGTAGAGACGGTAATCACCGCCCGAACCTGTACGTCTGCGGTGCTTCTCCCCCTGCCGTAGCGGTCAACCGTGCCGTCCTTGAGCATCACGGCCTGCCCGCCCTCTCCTGCGCCGGGGTCAGCCAGCCACCAGCCGTCATTCGTGGCCTTATACTGGTCGATTCGCTTGCCCTCGTCATTGCTGCCGTTGAGCAGTTCATCATACGCCTGCGCCTGTTCAGCGCTGAGCAAAACCACCTTATCCCCCTGCTGCTCCACCAGATGGGACAGCTCATAGTCCACAAAATACTTCTCCAGAAACGCACCGTTGAGCCATGTGCGCAGCTCGCTGTCCTGCCACGGTCTTTCGCCGGGGTCAAAGGCGGCGGAGCTGGCAAACTCGGAGATCAGAGTGACGGTGTCCTCCGTCTGCCCCAGAACCAGCCATTTGCTGAAGCTGCTCCCGGACTTGCCGAATTTCACCACGCTGCCCGGCTTTGCGTTTTTCAGAAGCTGGGTGAAGCTGGCCACTGCCTTTTCATCGGAGTCCAGATAACCGGAGGTCTCCCGGAATTTCTGGTAAGCCGAGGCGTAGCTGCCCTTGTCGAGGAAGTATTCTCCCCGCTGGTAGCGGCAAAAGGTCACCCGCTCCTTTGCATCGGCAAAGCTGCCGGACTTGTTATACCACGCCAGAGCGTGGTCATAGCGTCCCATGGATTGGAACACCCGCCCTGCGGCATACTGGGGGATATGCAGACGAACCCCCGCCGCCGCAAGCAGGCAGAACAGCACAATCAGCCCTGCAATCCCCTGACGAAACAGCCTTTTTCGTTTCAGCAGAACCTTCCGGCGCTTTTTCGCCTCCCCCAGCAGCTTTTTCGCCTCCGGGAGGTCGGGAAAGCGCTCCAGCTTTTGGGCGGCATAGTAGTAATCCTGCGCAGACTTCGCCCGCCGGTACTCCTCTTCCACGGCCTCAAATGCCTCATCCCGCTCCTCCGTGAGGGCGGTATGCTCCTGTGAAAGGCAGTCCTCCCGCCGCTGGGGACAGTCCTTATACGCTCCCAGCGCCTCAAAGGCCTCTGCCGCCTGACGGCTGAGCTGCGCCCTGTCCTGATAGGTCGCCGCCCAGCGAATCCATTCCTCCATATTGCAGGCACGTTCATAGGCCAGCTCCTGCTTCTGTTCCGGAGTCAGCGGAGGAGGCGCCGGCTTTGCCTTCTTCTTCGGCTTCTCCTTCGGTTTTGCCGCAGGGGTTTTTTCTTCTTTTTTTGCCGCCTGCTCCGCCGGCTTTTTTTCCTCTGGCACTGCCTTCATCCCTTCCCGGCTCCCGCAGAGCCGCACAAGCTGAGACCATTATACCCATTTTCCAAAAAAATGCAACCGTCTCAAATCCCAGACAAAGTCCGATGGGCTTTGTCTACAGTCTGACTGTCTCCCGCTCTGCAATGGAAAATGAAACCTGTACCCCATTCTCTCATAATCTGCCCCAAATCGCAAATACTACCTGCGTACTTCAGGCCGCCGGAGGGGCGCTTTCCTTCTATCCTGCGGCTGTGATTGCGTATGAC
>CAJOOV010000068.1 GCA_905236265.1 uncultured Oscillospiraceae bacterium
CAACATCGGCGTCAAGCTGATCCAGACCTTCGGCCACGCCGACGCCTACGGCCCCATGCTGCAGGGCTTTAACAGCGTCATCTGCGACTGCTCCCGTGGCGCTCCCGTCTCCGAGATCAAGGGCAACGTGGTCATCTCCGCTGTCCGTGCCGCCGGGGAAAAGCAGTAAAAAAGCAAATACAATCCTCTCCCGGTGACGCCGGGAGAGGATCAGACGATTGACAAAGCCTCGCAGAGTTCCGCCCGCAGGGCGGAATAGAGTCAACTCATTTTTGTACCGAATTCATTTCGGTGCAAAAATACTGCTATCCATGCAAGTGTGCGACCGAAGGGAGTGCGCGCAGCATGGATGCAAAGCTCGTAGACAAAGTCCATCGGACTTTGTCTACGATTGAAGCCTCTCCCGGCATCTCCGGGAGAGGCTGATACCCGTCAGGGCGTATGCGAGCGTTTCCAGTGAATGCGCCGGCATATACCCTGAGAAAAGGAGAGAAGAAGGATGGATATGATGAAAAAACGATGGCTGATTCTCGTTGCAAGCTGCTTTGTGACCCTTTGCGTCGGCTCCCAATACGCATGGAGCGTGTTTGCCTCCCCCATGGCCGCCTATCTGGAGGGCATCACCGGACAGGAGATTGCCAGCCTTGCCATTGTCTTTACCGTGGCAAACTCCGTGGGCCCTGTCACCATGATCGCCGGGGGCTTTATCAATGACAAGCTGGGGCCGAAGCTGGTGCTGCTGTTGGGCGGCCTGCTCTTCGGCGCAGGCATGATCGGCTCCGGCTTTGCCACCTCCGTGGGAATGCTGATTGCCTGCTACGGTCTGGGCGTGGGTCTGGGCGTGGGCATGGTGTACGGCACTGTGGTCTCCAACGCCGTAAAGTTCTTCCCGGACAAGAGCGGTCTGGCCGGTGGTCTTACCACTGCCTGCTACGGGGGCAGCTCCGTGCTGATGCCTGCCATTGTGACGCTTCTGCTGAACCGATACAGCATCACCGCCGTGTTCAAGATCGTGGGCGCAGTCATGACGCTGATTATCTGCGCCTCCGCCTTTGTGATTCAGTCCTGCCCCCCTGATTTCAAGGTGGAGGGCACCGCCGCAGCGGATGCCCAAAAGCCCTCAAAGGACTATCGCTGGAGCGAAATGCTCCGGGAGCCTGTATTCTACCTGATGCTGCTCACCCTCACCTGCGGCGCTTTTGCGGGCATGATGATTATCTCTCAGGCCTCCCCCATCGCCCAGCGGATGATGGGCTTCACCCCTGTGGCAGCGGCGGCGGTGGTGTCGGTTCTGGCGCTGTTTAATATGCTGGGGCGGCTGGTGTCCGGCACATTATCTGACAAAATCGGCTCTGCCAACACCCTTCGCATCACCTTCGCCTGTTCCCTGCTGGCCAGCGTTCTCCTCTACTTCTGCCAGCAGGGGAGAGTTGCCCTGTTTTACATCGGTCTGGCGGTGATCGGCTTCTGCTTCGGCGGGATTATGGGCATCTATCCCGGCTTTACCGCCCGGCAGTTCGGACGCAGGAACAACAGCGTGAACTATGGCATTATGTTTATCGGCTTTGCCCTCGCCGGACTGATCGGGCCCATGATTATGAACGCCGTGGTCAACGCCACCGGACGTTATCAGCCCGCCTTTCTCGCCTGCGCCGCACTGGCCGCCGTGGGCGAGGTGCTGATCGCTCTGTTTGCCCGCAACGGGGCGGAGGGCTGATATGGAACAGGAGTTTACCGTCACCCGCCTGCGCCCCCACATTTACCAGCTTCAAAACAGCGTGGGCAACTGTGCCACGCTGGTTCTGGGCAGGGAAAAGGCGCTGCTGTTTGACACGATGACGGGACTGGGGGATTTGAAGGCGCAGGTAAGGGAGCTGACTGACCTGCCCCTCACCGTGGTGAACAGCCACGGGCACTTTGACCATGTGGGGGGCAACTGGCAGTTTGAGTGCGTCTATCTCAGCCGGATTGACTGGCCGCTGATGGACGAGAATGCCTATTATCTCCCGGAGATACAGCGGAACATGCAGCGGGATCTCTCCCATGCACGGGAGAGCTTTGCCAAACGGGACATTCTCACCCACCTGAGTGAGGGCATGGTCTTTGATCTGGGCGGGGTGACGCTGGAGGCTGTCTCCCTGCCTGGGCACACCGCAGGGAGTATGGGGCTGCTGCTGCGGGAGGACAGGATTCTTCTGGTGGGTGACGCCATCTCCCCGGAGATGTGTCTGTTTTTCCCGGAGAGCTTAGAGCCGGAGGATTATATCCGCACCCTGCACAAAATCATGGACATGGAGATTACTGGCTTTATTCAGGGGCATTTTACCCGGCTGTTCCCGGCACGGGTGCTGCCCAAGCTGCTGGAATGCGCCCATCTGCCCCAGAGGGGCAAGGGCATGGCCTACGTCAACTCTCTGGTTCGTGTGGGCAAGGGGCGTGTGCATGTGCTCAGTGTCCGGGACGAGGACGTGGGCGGCATTATCTGCATCATCACAAAGGAGCCGGGCTATGTGGCTGAAGGATTGGGCTGACAGCCAGAGCCTGCCGCTGGGCATTGGGATTGATGTGGTCACTGTCTCTGAGCTGGCGGCGCTGGATGAGCGGCTGAAAGGCGTCTTTGTCCGGCGCACCTTTACGGAAGCGGAGCGGAGGGCGGCGGAGGAGGCTGACGATTACTGGGTCTTTCTCGCCGGGCGCTTCGCCGTGAAGGAGGCGGTGTTCAAAGCCCTTGCCCATCTCACGCCGGAGAAAACCTTCGATTTCCGCATGGTAGAGACGCTCTCCGCCCCGGACGGAAGCCCCCATGTGACCCTCTCCCCTGCCCTTGGGAAGCTGCTGCGCTGTGCCGGGGCTGAGCGAATCCTTGTCTCCATCAGCAATGAGGGGGATTATGCCGTTGCGCTGGCGCAGGCATCCCGCCGGATTACCTGAATGGGAAAGGGGCTGTCTCATTAGAGGCATATTACATCAATCTCTCTCCGTCTCCCCTTTGGGCAGACACCTCCCCCAAGGGGGACGGCAAGAAAAAATGCGTATTTTCAACCCGTTACGTTGAAAATACGCATTCTTTTTAAGGAAGCGCTGAATAAATCTCTCGGATGGATGAGCGAGGATGTTTTTTGCCAGTCGGGGATAAAAGACCGAAGGAATACTGAC
>CAJOOV010000069.1 GCA_905236265.1 uncultured Oscillospiraceae bacterium
CCGCCCATGCCTGAGCGGAGGGGTCAGGGCGGTAGAACACCTGAGCGCCGTGGGAGGCGGGGCTGTCGAACTTGTTCTGGTGGATACTCAGCAGCCACGCACCCTCCGTCTGCTCCACAAGGGACACCCGGCGTTCCAGATCGCTCCTCTTTTTCTCCCGCAGGGTCACTGCATCCTCCGAGGCAAGGGAGACATCCTCCTGCCGCAGAGTGACGCAGCTCAGACCGAACAGCCCGGCAATCTGGTCGCATTTCAGGGAAATGCTGAGGTTGATCCGGCTCTCCGGTATGCCGGAGAGGGAGACAGCGCCGCCGTCCTCTCCCCCGTGTCCGGGGTCGATCACCAGTGTGACCTGACGGCGGCGGGCTGGCAGAAAAACAGCCTGTCTCTGTCGCAGGGTGCGGCTTACAAGGGTGAAGGACAGCATGGCCGAGGCCAGCGTCAGTGTCACAAGGGCTGCAGCAACGGTTGAACGGTTCATAGACAGTATCCTCCCCGAAATCACGGTATCCTATGGATGATTCTATGAACGATGCAGGGGCGAACATACCGGAAAGCGCACCCTGCGCAGCCCCTTCCCTGCGGTCATTATACCGCCCTGCGCCGGGTAATGCAACCGATTGCCGCCCTCATCCCCCTTCTTCCTCCTCAAAGGAAATCAAATCCTCAATCTCCCGCAAAACCGACTCTCCAATGCCCTCCACAGCAAGCAAATCCTCCGGTGAATGGAAGGGGCCGTGCTGCTGGCGGTAGAGAATGATGTCCTGCGCCCGCTTTCGTCCAATTTGGGGCAGGAGCTGCAGGGTATCGCTGTCGGCGGTATTGACACAGATGGGATAGACAGAGGATTTGGAGCGGTTTTGCGCCTCCACCGACTCCCGCTGGGAACGCTCGGTGGTGTAGGCGGCATGGTCAGGAAGGATGCGGTAATCCTCGTGCTCTGCCTCTCCCATACGGTAGCCCCCATAATAGCACAGAAAGCAGGAAAAGACCCACAAAAGCAGAAACCTAACCCAGCCCGGTGTTGTTCCGGTTCCCCATTTTCTCACAACAGCCTCTCCCTTCAGTGCCATCCCCTGCGGGAGGGATCCAGCATATCCGAAGCGGTGTACAGCAGTGCATTGCAGATGGCTGCCGCCACGGTGCTGCCGCCCTTGCGCCCCATGGCAAAAATGCCGGGGATTTCCAGGCTTTGGCAGAGCTTCAGCGTTTCCTCCTTGCTCTCCACTACGTTGACAAATCCCACGGGGACACCCACAATGCCTGCGGGGCGATAGCCCTGCGCCGCCAGCGCTGAGAGCGCCATCAGTGCGGTAGGGGCGTTTCCGATGACAAACAGGGCGTTGGGAAACCGCCGGGCGGCAAGCTGCATGGAGACAGAGGCACGGGTGGTCTTGCCATCGGCGGCTGCCCTTGCTGTCTCCGGGTCAGACATGAAACAGAAGACCTCATTGCCCCAGCGGGACAGGGCAGCGGAGCTGATGCCCGCTTTTGCCATGTTCGTGTCCGTGACAATGGGGATTCCCGTTTTCAGCAGCGCTGTGAACCGTTCCACAGCGCAGGGCGTAAAGGTCAGGGAGCGGGCATAGTCAAAATCCGCCGTAGCGTGAATGACCCGGCGGACAATGGGGGCGTTTTCGGGAGGGGGGTCTATTCCCCTTGCCTCCAGTTCAGCAGAGATGATCTCCATGCTGGTGCGCTCAATGTCTGAGGGCGTGGTATGCTTCATTAAAACTCGATCCCCTTTCGTGCGGCGGTGCCTCCAGTGTACGGATGGGCATGAAGGCGCATTTCCGTGATATAATCCCCTCGTTCCAGCATCCATTGTGCCGGTCTGCGCCCGGTGAGCACCACCTCACAGCCCTTCTCGCTTCGTTCCACCGCCCTGCGCAGCAGGGACTCGTCCACCATCCCATGCTCCCATGCGGCGCAGGCTTCGTCCAGAATCAGCACATCACAGGGCAGACGCAGTGCCTGAGAGAGCATACGGTCGTGGCGCTTTCGTGTCTCCTGCCGCTGGTTCTCGTCCATGTCACGGAGGAATCTCACCGGGCCGCTGCCGGAAAAGACTGCTGCGCCCAATCTGCGAAGGGGTTCCAGCTCGCCGCTCTGTCCGCTTTTCAGAAACTGCACCATCACAACGGCAAGACCGCTGCCCAGCGCACGAAGTGCCAGACCCACAGCCGCAGTGGTCTTGCCCTTGCCCTCGCCCCAGTAGAGATGCACCATGCCCCTGTTCTCAGCCATGTTGAAAACGCTCCATTTCCCTGTAGATTGTGTCCATGTCCAGACAGCGGCGCACGGACTCCGCCAGAAGGTCAAACTGCCGCTGACGAAATGCGTCATAGCGCTCCCCGGATGGTGAGGGCTGTTCCAAGCCTTTGCGGGAGAGCAGATACGCCGCCAGCGCATCCACCAGCTCCCCGGAGTCAAAGAGCCCGTGGAGATAGGTGCCGAACACATTTCCCTGCGCTGCCCCCTCCTCCCTGCCGTCCTCTGTGCGGCAAAAGGGCCTGCAGGCGGAGGACAGGCGGGAGGTTTGACCCATATGCAGCTCATAGCCTGTGATATGACAGCCGGAGAAGGGTGCTGCCTCTGCCACTGCCGCCGTCTGTGCCCGGTGCTTTTCCCGGTCAAAGACGGTCTCGCAGTCCAGCAGTCCCATTCCCGTCATACTGCCACCCTGCTCTGCGCCGTAGGGGTCAGTAATACGCCTGCCCAGCATTTGATAGCCGCCGCAGATGCCCAAAACGGGGGTATCCCCCTGAGCCAATCTGTAAACCGCAGGCTCAAGCCCGCTCTCCCTCAGCCAGCGCAGGTCTGCCATGGTGCTCTTCGTGCCCGGAAGAATCACAAGGTCTGGCGCTCCCAATTGCTCCGGCCGCTCCACATACCGCACCCCAAGGGCGGCGTGACGCTCCAAGGGGGCAAAATCCGTGAAGTTGGACAGGCGGGGCAGGCGGATGACCGCAATATCTATGGGCTTATCCCCCCGCTGCGTATGCTTCAGCCGGGGGGAGAGGCTGTCCTCGTCGTCAATCTCCACGGAGAGCATCGGTACAACCCCCAGCACCGGAACGCCGGTGAGCTGTTCCAGCTCCCGCAGCCCCGGCGTCAGCAGGGACACATCCCCCCGGAAACGGTTGATGATTGTGCCTACCACCCGGCGGCGCTCCGGCTCAGAGAGCAGCGCCAGAGTTCCATAGAGCTGGGCAAACACGCCGCCCCGGTCGATGTCCCCGGCGAGGAGGACAGGGGCGTTCACCAGCTCTGCAAGCCCCATATTCACAATGTCGTGCTCTCTCAGATTGATTTCCGCCGGACTGCCTGCGCCCTCTATCACGATGATGTCATATTCCTCTTCCAGACTGCGGTAAGCGGCGAGAATGTCCGGAATCAGGTCTTTTTTCATCTGGAAATACGCTCTTGCAGAGTAGTTTCCCCGCACCCTGCCGCTGACAATCAGCTGGCTTCCGGTGTCGCTGTTGGGTTTGAGGAGAATGGGGTTCATACGCACGTCCGCAGCCACCCCCGCCGCCTGTGCCTGCGCCGCCTGCGCCCGTCCAATCTCAAGGCCGTCCGGGGTGATATAGCTGTTCAGCGCCATATTCTGACTCTTAAAGGGGGCAGTTTTCCACCCATCCTGCCGGAAAATGCGGCAAAGGGCAGTGACCAGAAGGCTCTTCCCCACCCCCGACATGGTACCCTGCACCATAATGCACTTAGCCATAAATGATTGACCTCATTTCACTCATCAGCCTCCGGTTTTCCTCCTGCGTCCGCACAGCTATCCGGTAATCCCCCGGAGAAAGACCCCTGAAATTGCTGCAGTCCCGTATCAGAATCCCCCGCTGCGCCAGCAGCCGGGAGAGATTCGTCATGGGGGAGGAGAAGAAGAGATAGTTTGCCTCCCCCGGAAGCACACTGCACCCCAGCCCCTCCAGCTCAGAGCAGAGAACGGGGCGCTCCCGGCAAATCAGGGAGCGCAGCTCTGCCAGATAAGCCTCCTCCCCCAGCGCCGCCTCCCCTGCGGCCTGCGCAACGCAGGAGACGCTCCAAGGCGCTCCTGCCAGATACATCCTGTGCAGCAGCTCTGTGTCAGAGCACAGAGCATACCCCAGACGAAGTCCCGCCATGGCATGGCTTTTCGTAAAGCTGCGAAGCAGCATCAGGTTTTTATTGTCCCGCAGATGCTCCTGCAGCGTAAACAGGCCGGGGCATTCCAGAAAGGGAAGAAAGCTCTCGTCCACCACCAGCAGCGCAGCGCATACCCGGCACCGCTGCAGAATCCTGATGAGCAGCTCCGGTGAGACGGTCAGCCCCGTGGGGTTATTGGGCTGGCACAGAATCACCATGGACACCCCCGGATGAATGGCAGAGAGAATCCCCTCCGTGAGGCGAAACCCCTCCTCCCGGAGAAGGGGATGATAGATTATCTCACAATGGGTCAGGGACAGGGCGGCCTCATACTCGGAAAAGGAAGGTGCGGGGAGCAGGGCGCTCTCCGGCTGCAGCGCCAATGCCAAACGGTAGAGCAGGTCGGACACGCCGTTTCCGCAAAGGATCTGAGCCGGGTCAAGTCCCGTTTGCTGTGCCAGCAGCGCCCTCAGTGTCCTGCAGGACGGGTCAGGATACCGATTTGACTGAGACAGCGCAGCGACCACCGCCCGGCGCACCCCCTCCGGCAAACCCAGCGGGCTGACGCTGGCAGAAAAGTCCAGCGGCTCAGCGCCGAAGCGTTCCCGGTATCCCGCCCAGTCGCCTCCGTGGAGCGTATTCATAGCTTCACCTCATTCCCTTATGAAACAGGACAGAACCCCACACCAGAACCGCCAGAGCGGTGAGGGCAGCCCACAGCACCAGCCGGTTCGCCCTGCCAATGTCCTCCGGGAAGACCGGACGTGTGGCATCGCCGATGGTGGGTTTTTCGTGGCGCACACCGAAATAGCTTGCCGCCCCTCCCAGCTCTATCCCCAGAATCCCGGCGACTGCCGCCTCGCACTGGGCGGAGTTGGGGCTGGGATGGTTCCGGCGGTCTCTGCGCCAGATGCGCCAGCCCCTTTTTCCGTTCTGCCCGGTGAGAAACCCGGCACAAATCAGCATCAGGGCGGAAAATCTGGCCGGGAGGTAGTTGGCCAGATCGTCCAGCCTTGCCCCGCAGCGTCCGAAATAGAGGTATTGGCTGTTGCGGTATCCGATCATGCTGTCCATGGTATTCACCGCCTTGTACCACAGCCCCAGCGGGGCACCCCCCAGCATCAGATAGCACAGCGGGGCAATGACCCCGTCAGAGCAGTTCTCTGCCACGGTCTCCACAGCGGCACGAATGATACCCGCCTCGTCCAGCTGTTCCGTGTCCCGTCCCACGATACGGGACAGAGCGGCACGGGCAGCAGGCAGGTCATTTCGCTCCAGCTGGGTCAGCACCAGCATACTCTCTGTGCGCAGGTCACGCAGTGCCAGCGCCTGCCAACACCAGAAGGTGCCAAGGGCAAAGGAGAGGGCGGGATGAACCAGCGCACAAAGCCTCAGCGCCGTCCACGACAGGAGCCATGCTCCGCCGGAGAGTATAAGCGCCAGCACACCGCCTGCGGCAAGCTCGCCTCCCTGCGTTTTAGGGAACAGTCTTCGCAGGATGCCCTCTAAAGAGGTGATACATCTGCCCATGAGGACTACCGTGTGGGGAATGGGCAGGACGGGGTCGCCAAGGAGGAGATCCAGCAGAAAGCCGCACAGGACACAGCCCAGCTTCACCATGATACCCCTCCCGTAAAACGCCGCTCTCCCAACAGCTTCAGGGTTTGATTCCGTTCCCAGTCCTCGTCGCTGAGGACGAAGCCGCAGCCGTTTCCTGTCATCCAGCGGTAGTATGGGCGTTTCGGAACGCCGAAGCGCTCCAACACGGACATCTGTGTGCCTGCGTGGGCGACAATGACCAGCAGGCCGCTCCCCCATTGACGTTCTCTCTCCAAAAGACGCACGAACGTCTCGCACACTCTGTCGCAGAATTCGCCCCGGCTCTCTCCGCCGGGACAGCGCCCCTCACAGCCGCCGTCAACCCATGCCCGATAGCGGCAATCTGTCCCCATTTCATCGGCGCTTCTCCCTTCGAAAACGCCGAAATTCATCTCCTGCAGGCCCTCCACCGTGACGAGACGGGAGGAGGGAAAGAGAATCGCTGCGGTTTCCACCGCACGCACCAGCGGCGAGACAAAGACTCTCTCCGGGGTAACATCCGCCCTTCTCAGCATCGCCCGTCCCGCCGGGGAGAGGGGCAGGTCAGTGCTGCCCTGATAGCGGCGCTGGGCATTCATTTCCGTCTCCCCGTGACGAATCAGAAAGACCTTCACAGCGTCCCCTTTAAAAACTGGGGAAGGCCGCAGCAAACCCGGATGACGGTATCCGCTCGCTGTGCCAGCAGGCAGGCCAGCCGTCCCGCCGCCTCCCTGTCTCTGCGCTGTTTCTCCTCCACAGGGACAACGCCCCCGCCGATTTCAGTGGCAATGACGACGCTGTATTGGCAGAGGCGGTCTGCAAGGGCGTTCAGATCATCACTCTCCGCCGCCAAGTCCTGTACATCCCAGACGGCACAGCGGGAAAGCTCCTCCTCTGTCAGGTGCAGGGCGTGGGCGATATAGTCCCGTTTTCCCGCAAAGAGCGGGCCTGTTACAAAAATCATAGCAATTCCTCCACATAGGGGGTCAGACAGGCGGCACAGAGCATCCAGACCTCTGCCGTCTCCAAAAACCACCCCGCCAGATCGCCGCTGAGCCCGCCAAATTCCCTCATCGCAATCCGGTGATACCGCACGAAGGTCAGCCCTGCCGCTACTAAAACCGCTGCCCCGGCAAGTCCTCTGGTGAGCAGCAGCAGGGACAGCAAGGCGCAGCAGCAGCCGAGAAGCATTGCCGCTCTGCGCCGGTTTCCGGTGCCGGCAAAGGTATAGAGCAGCCCAGATCGTTTTGCAAGGGGGAAAACCGCCGCAGACAGCCCGGAGAGGGCACGGGAGAGGGTAAAAATGCCGAACATCAAACCGGCATCATAATCCCGAAGGGAGCAGCACAGTGCAAAGCGTGCAAGCATCAGAATCATAAGATGGATCGCTGCAAAGGCACCCATGTGAGGGTCTTTCAGAATCTCCTGCCGTTTTTCCGGCTCGGCATGGCTGGAGCGGGCGTCCCAGGTATCTGCGTAGCCGTCCAGATGGATGCCCCCCGTCATCAGCGCAGGCAGCAGGCAAAGCCCCGCCCCCTGTATCAGTGAGGGCAGAGACAGTACGATGCAAAGCCTCACCCAAACGCCGCAGAGCAGAGCAATGACCACCCCCACCAGCGGGAAGGCGCAAAGGGCATAGTGCAGGTTCTCCTCCTTCCAAGGAATCTGGGGCATGGGCAGGGCGGAGTACATGGAAAAGGCCACAATCACAGTCTCTATCACAATCATGGCAGCTCCTCTCCCTTTAAGAAAACGGGCAGTCCCGCCACAACCTCCACCACCCGGTCAGCCACCTGCGCCAGTTGGCGGTTACTCTCCGACAGCAGGCGCAGATAATCCAGCGTCTCCTCACTGTAGTCCGCCCCGCCGCTGAACACCTCATTTGTAACTACAGTCAGGTGGAGGCAGCGCCCCCTCAGCTCCAGAATCTCCTTCCAGAGGTCTTTTCCGCCTGCGCCCACGGGGGAAAACATCTCATTTGCCAGAAGGTTGGACAGGCATTCCAGAAGGACATTCGCCCCCTCCGGGAGAGGCGCTGCGCTGATGCGGGCAGTGCGCTCTATGGTGAGATAATCCTGCTGCGCCCGGCGCAGGCGGTGCTTTTCAATGCGGCTTTCGCACTCCTCGTCCGTGCATTCCATCGTCGCCAGATAGACCCGCCGCCCCTCCAGACGCTGTACCAGCGTCTCTGCATATTCGCTTTTTCCGCTGGCTGCGCCGCCGATGACAAGGGTAAACATTGCTTCACCTCACTGCTGGGGGATATAGGCCGGAATGCCCAGATGGGAGAAGGTATGCCCACTGTGGTACACTGCCAGGGCAAGATCCAGCAGTGGAATTGCCGCCACTGCACCGGTGCCCTCCCCTGCGTGCATTTCTGCGCAAATCGGCGCTTTCAGCCCAAGGGCATCCAGCAGGAGCCGTCCCGAAGGCTCAGAGGAGACGTGGCTTGCAAGCATGGCGCTGCCTGCGTTGGGACACAGGCGAAGCGCACAGAGGGCGGCGGCGGCGCTGATTGCACCGTCGATGATAACGGGAATACGGTACAGCGCTCCCCCCAGAAACACACCGCACAGCCCCGCCAAATCCAGCCCGCCCACCTGACTCAGTACGTCAATGGGGTCGTCAGGATCGGGACAGCTTCGGCGAATGGCCGATTCAACCACTGCGATTTTTCTCTCAAGGGCACTCCGGGACAGCCCTGCGCCCCGTCCGGTGACTGCCGGGGCGGGAAGGTTCAGCAGCACCGCCGTCACGGCGCTGGTGGTGGTGGTATTACCGATTCCCATCTCCCCGGTGGCAAGGAGCTGAACGCCGTCTCTTTTGCACTCATGCACCAGCGCAATACCTGTCTCAATGGCGGCAATACATTCCTCCCGTGTGAGGGCAGGGGCGAGGGTAATATCTCCCGTACCGTTGGCAATCCTCCGGCGGAGGATTCCCTCTACAGGGGGGAAGTTCAAAATCCCCATATCCACGGGAATCACCCTGCAATGCGCCGCCGCTGCCATGTGGCAGACAGTGCTGCTCCCCGCAGCCAGCGAACGTGCTACAGATGCCGTCACCCCGGCATCGCACTGGGAGACGCCCTGCGCCGTAACGCCGTTGTCTGCACACAGCACCAGCAGCGCCCGGTTGTCCAGTACCACCTCCTCGCTGCCTGTCAGGGCGGCAATTCGGACAATCTGTTCCTCCAAAAGCCCCAGTCCGCCCAGCGGCTTGGCAAGGGAGTCCCATCGTCTGCGTGCCTGCGCTGCCGCTTTGGGGTCAGGGTCGGGAATCGCCTTAAATATCTCATCCAGCTCCATCTGTTTTCCTCCTGAACTGTTCCGCCGCATCCGTGAAGCGCTGTGACAGGGGCGGGCCGCCGTTGAAATGAAGGTGGGGAAAGGCGGCATACAGGCTGGGCGTGGCAAAGCCGCAGCGCCATGTCCGGTCTTTTCCCGGTTTTTCACAGGCGAGGTCTTTTCCGTTGTCCGTACTGTCCCAGTGGTGAAACTCATGGGCGGGAATGCGTTCCCCCTGCCGAAAGAGAAGGCTGTCACCCTCCGCCTTCAGATACAGATACCCAAAGCGCTGCAGTCCCCCGGCGGCGTACCC
>CAJOOV010000070.1 GCA_905236265.1 uncultured Oscillospiraceae bacterium
CCAAGTCCACCGTCAATGGCGGCGCAGTCTATGCCAATGCGGCTACCACCACCATCGGTAAGTCCACAGTGCCCTCCGGCCATGCCAGAACCGCAGGAACGGCTGTGGACATGGAGGCAGGGGCAGAGATTCCCTCCAGCTTTACAAACTGTACCGCTCCCAACGGCGGCGCAGTCTACGCCACAACTGCGCTTGTAATCGATGACACCGAAATCACCGACTGCACCGCAACCGCCAGCGGCGGCGGTGTCTATGCAAACGGCGCACTGACTCTGAACGAGGGCAGTTTGTTCAACGGCTGCTCCGCAGACAACGGCGGCGGTGTATATGCTAATGCAGCCGCCACGCTGAACGGAGCCAAGATGACCGGCTGCACCGCAACCTCCAACGGCGGAGGCATTTGTTCCGCCAACAACATTACCCTGCAAAACGGTGTTGAGATCACAAGCTGTACCGCAGCCGGAAGGGGCGCTGCCCTCTATCTGCCAAACAAAACGACAGCCACCTTCGTCGGCGGTACACAGAGCGGCGTTTACGGTGTGAAGATCACCGGCTGCAGCTCCGGCACGGCAGACAGCGGTGCCGTGGACTGCGTGGACGGGGCAAAGCTCTACTTTGAGGGCAACGTCTATGTCCACGAAAATCGCCCGGTAGGCTCCAGTGACGAGCACAATGTGGTGATGCGCAACAACAACATCACTACCATCAACACGACTGCCAACGGTCTGGGCAAGGAAGCTGCAATCGGTGTCTATGTCACCGGCAATTTGAAGGAATCTCACTTCCTGACCTACGGTGCTGAGTACAAGGACTTCGCTACAAACAGCAAGCCGCAAAACAAGGAGAACCTTGAGGGCTTCATGAATGACCGGATTAATATGGTCGGCGGAGAGAGCAATAATAACAACGCAATCGCATGGTCTACGGCATATAAGCTGGTGCTTGACCCCAACGGCGGTGAGGGTACTGCCATAACCGTTCTGCTGCCCTATTTGAAGGAGTACATTCTGGTTGCCCCCTTCACAAAGGAGGGTTACCACTTCGTGGAGTGGAATACCCGTAAGGACGGCACCGGTGACAGCTACTTTGCCTCTGATATTGTCAGCGAGCTGACGAAGGAAGAGGGCGGCACAGTGACGCTCTACGCCCAGTGGGAGGACGATCCTTACTACACCATCACCTTCCATCCCAACGGCGGCGAGGCGCCGGATTCCAGAGTCGTCAAGACCGGAACGCCCCTTGGACTTCTGCCCACCAGCACAAGAGAGCACTACTTCTTCATTCGCTGGATGCTGATGAAGGACGGCGTGGAGGAATCCTACACCAAGGACACTCCGGTAACGGAAGACCTTGACTTCTATGCCGTCTGGCAGAAGAAGGTTGCCATCACCTTCGACCCCAAGGGCGGTCTGAATACCGGGGAATATCCGGAAATGGAGCCTGTAGTGGGGGAGACCCTGCGGGAAATGTCGCCGGGCAAGCTGGGCTCCCTCCCCCAGACGGAGCAGCCCCTTGCAACGTGGTACGACTATGAGTTCGTGCGCTGGTACGCTCTGGATGAGGACGGGGAGCGGTATACGGTCACGGCCAACACCGTCTTCAGCAAGGATGACACCGTCTACGCCGAGTGGAAGGTGACACCCAGAAGACTCAGGTACAACACAAACAACGGTTATCCCGGAAGCAACCCCGCAACCGGCGATTACTGGTACGACAGCGATTGGATCACCGATCTCAATGAGATTCAGCACTACACCGTAAAGAATCCTCCCGCCGTCACCAATCATGGCTATGAGCTGGTGGGCTGGTTTGTGGAAAACTACAAAGACGCAAGCGGTAAGAATCTGGGCAAGATTAAGGTCGCAAACGGTGATAATACCCTTGTCCCCAATGTGGAGCTGGATCTGAGATTCAACAGTATCGTGAAGGCGGAGTGGAAAAAGCTGGATTGGGTCACCGTGACGTTTAACAGCGACGGCGGCAGCGCCTGTGCGCCCGTCTCTGTGGTCAAGGGCGATATGGCCAACCATTTCCCCGCACCCACCAAAGCAAACAATGTCTTCCTCGGCTGGTATCTGGTAGATGCCAGTGGGGCATTCCAGAAGGACAGCAATGGCAACGACATTGAAGTGACCGTCCTGACGCCGATCAACCAGAACATCACCGTCAAGGCAAAGTGGGAGAGCTACGTCAAGGTCAGCTTTGACAGCGACGGCGGCACTGCCTGCGAAGCGAAGTATGTCCGTCAGGGGAGAAGGCTTACAGAGTGGCCCGCGCCGAAGAAGAACGGCTATGTCTTCAAGGGTTGGTATCTCACCGAAGCGGGCGCTGAGCCTGACAGCCATGTCATCGCCCAGCCTGAGACCAAAGCGGGCAATGATACGGTCATCAACGAAGACATGACCGTGATGGCCAAGTGGGCGGAGCAGTATACCGTCACCTATAACTGGACGGACTACGTTGACAGCAGCGGCAAACCGGTCATCACCACGGAAACGGTGGAGAAGGGGAGAACCGTCACCGGAGTTCCCGGCATGTACCGGGGCGGAGTTGTCGTTGAGGGCTGGTATCCCAATGAGGACTACACCGGAGAACCCCTCACCAGCGCCACTGAGATCAACGGAAACGTGACCTACTATGCAAAGTGGGGTCCCTCTACCATTGTTGTGGAGGAGGATAACATCGAGTTCCAGTACAATATCGTCTGGACGGACCCCTCTACCAGTGAGCTCATCAATGCCGACGACTGCCTGAGCTGGCACGTTTCCGGCTCGAAGGGCGGCGCAGTCGAGGCACATGCCTACATCAATTTCGCACTGGTAAAGACCAACGGCATCACGCTCCAGCCCGGTAGCATCCAGCTTCAGGTGCCAAAGTATGTGTTTGACTCCGCCAAGGGCGGGGCGCTGAAGGCCGGTGTCAGCAACGATGCGGTGGAGTTCATTCCAGAGTCTCCGTACAGAAGCAAGAATCTGGGCTGGAACTACATTGACATGGGAGATTACTACCTCCTCCAGAACACCGAATCCACAGAGAACCTGACGCTGAATCTGAAGATCACCTATAAGGTCAATAACTTTGCCGATGTTCTTGGCGCACGCATCGACAGCCAAACCGGCGAGCGTCTGGATGCCAACGGAAATGTGCTGCTTAACGACAGCTATGCCCCCAGAGACAATCTGTTTAACATTGCAATCAAGTCCGGCGGCATTGACATTGAGAGAACCAAGAACCTGCAGACAGCGGCGTACAAGACCTATACGAGTACGACCTACAGTGCAAGTTACGGAAAGGGAGGTGCCTCTGTCAAACGTTCCTGGAACAATGCGTGGGGCGCAAAGCCTGCGGATGCAGACAAGTATTACTATGTGGTCTGGACGCACGGCGGCTTCTCCGTGAGCGCTCACGGGAGCTTCAAGGCAAGCACAGCGGGACTGTTTGACACCACCTCAAAGCAGTGGGTGCCGGATCACTATGACGTTGTGTATGAAACCCCGGACTATGTTGTCACCAGACACCTTTATTCCGATCTGACCAACAACAGAACAACGCTGTACAAGACAGAAAAGCTGGAAGGCCAGTGGAAGAAGTCCGGCTTAAAGGAATACGGCGAGGGAACGATTGAATGCAGAATCGACTTCACCGTGGGCGATCCTACGCCGCCCAACCCCAGCACCAGCAGCAAGGCGGAGCTCTCCGCCTCCAAGTCCAGATACCCTTATTACTACACTCCGGACTACTCCGTCGGTCAGGACCAGATTCTGGACGATGAGACCATCACCTTCAGCAGCTATATCCTTTCCATGAGAGGCCCCGGCGCAGACCGTCTGGTACAGAAGGGTGACACCAACCTCTATCAGGCGAAAGAATACACCATGGTCATGCGTGACGGCGACTCCGGCGACATCACCTACAGCTCCGGCTCTAAGGGCAGGCGTTTTTACCTTGGTGACAATGACTACCGTTTCACACGGCTGGGCATTGAGCTGTCCAACTCCGACGGCTATCAGGATACCAACGGCTGGCATGAGATGGGCAATATGGCCTATTCCTCCTGGAAGCCCGTGGAGGTGTGGATCCGTGAAAAGGGCAAGACGGTGTTCTACAAGTATACGGATGTGATTATCACCTCCGGCTCCCGCCATACGGTCATTCTCCCGGATAATACGGTTGGCTTCGAGATTCGCCACACTACCACCTATGCAAGAACCAATATCACCGTCTATCCCACCATGCAGATTCTCCCCTCGTCCCATGTGAAGCGGCTGGTTCAGGCGGATTATCTGGGCAGGATTTATTCCTACTTCTACAACAGGGCAAACTTTGAGGCGGTAGACACAGAAACCGGGACTGCCTTTAAAACATGGGAGGATTCCGATACTTCCTTCACCCTCGGAAAGAGCAAGACCGGTCTGAAGGTCACAAAGTCCGTGGGTAAGATCACAAACAACAAGAACACCAGAATCCAGACAGCGGAGATCACCGTAACCGGTTCCCATGTCAATATTCCGGGACGCACCAAGCCCATCCATGCGGGTGTGTTCTACGAGCTGCTGCCTATGGACACGCAGGTGGATGAATCCACCGTCTGGGTTGAGGCCGGGTCAAGGCTGAGCCGGAGCATGGTGAATGTGGAGTTTGTTCAGAATTGGAAGGACACCAAGCAGACGATGATGATTGTCAGCGTGGGCGGCATTCCGGAAAAGACAAAGACCTCCAGCGTATCCCTGCACTATACGCTGGCCACCACCTACGAGAACATCATTACAAGAGGCGCAAGCATGTATTCGCCCTCCGCATTCGCCAATACCAGCCCGGTGCGGGAGATCTATGAGATTGCAAAGAGCAAGAACATCAACCAGATCTCCGATGGCACAAAGATTTTCGGTGATCTGGAGAAAATGGAAGAGTACGGCAGGAAGGACGAGAAGAACAAGTTCTATCCCGATTACATTGCCTACAACTCCACGAACGTGAAGTATCTGGACATTAACGCCTTCTCCTCCGGCTTCTCCAAGATGGTCAACGTCCTCGGTTCGTACACAGATGATTCGGAAATCATTGCCCAGTCGGAGTATACCTACCGGCTGACCTATGGCCAATCCACCAACGCCCAGAGTGACAATATCGTTCTGTTTGACCTTCTGGATCGGGGCAAAGTGGAGGACGAATACTCCCAGTGGGACGGTCATGTGTCGCAATGGCAGGGCAGCTTTGTGGATGTCCGCATTCCTCAGATCAAGTCCACAATCAATGACGTGACGAAAATCTGCGACCCGGTTGTGTACTACTCCACCAGCACTGCAACGGACATCAAGGATCTCTCCAATGACCTCACCGATGCCTCCGTGTGGAGCGTCAAGAAACCGTCTGCTCCGGTCACTGCGGTTGCCTTTGATTTCTCCAAAGCAAAGGACGGTGGAAGCTTCATCCTCGGCGGTCAGGATACCATCGTTGTGTACATCACCATGGTTGCTCCTGCAGATGAAACCCTGACCGGTAAGACGGCAATCAATACGGCTGTGGCCGAGGCCAGACTCAGCGCCATCGGTGAAAACCCGGATATGACCGGGCAGCCCAGCAGCGTCAAGGATCAGACGATTATGACCATGCGGGAGGTCGAGCCCCGCATCACCCTGACTGCTGACCCCGGAACCTCTCAGGAGGATTCGACTCTGAGTACCACCGCAGACAACCCCAGACTGCTGGCGTACAAGGATACTCTGACCTACAACATCTCCGTGAAAAACCCTGATCCCGATTTCACCTACAGAAACCTCAAAATTGAGGATCTGCTCCCGCTGGACGAGGTGTCCCCGGAGAAGGCAGACATCACTGTCTATGTGGGTAATGATAAGGATCACGCAGTCAAAATCGGCAGCTCTCCCCGTGCGTCCATGACGGAAGGGGAGAATGGTAAGCTGACCTTCACAGTGCATGAGCTAACTCCCGGAGAGACGATTCATATCGCCATTCCCTGCATCGTGGAGACAAAGGAAGGGGCGTTTAACAACAAGGCAGTCCTCAAACAGGTCAACGGACTTTCCAAATCCATTTCTACCGAGACCGCTTATCACGAGGTCAGAAAATATGACGTGGATTTCGGCAAGAAGGTTCTCAAGTCTGATCCGTCCGAGCCTGAAGAATTCCTTGCCGGCGCAACCCTCACCCTCCTTGACAGCAGCGGACTGCCCGTGGAGAGCCTCAACGCATCCGGTCAGACCGTCTACAACTGGACTTCCTCCGCCGTGACCGGCAGCGAGCGCCATACCGTGCGCATCGGCGCAGGTGAGTACACCTTTAAGGAGACAGAGGAGCCAAGGGACTATGGTCTTGCCGACCCCGTCCGCTTCACCATCAGCCGCGAGGGCGTAGTCACCCTCAGAGGGGACAGTGCGCTGTTGACTAAGCTGGGTCAGAACGAGCGGGGCGATACGGAGTATGCCATTGACATGTACGACAAGTACATTGCAGTGGATACGGTCGTTGAAAACCACGTCTCCGGCAAAGCGGCACAGCCGAAGAAGGACACCTTCGCTTATACGGCATCCATTACCGGACTCAAGCCGGGGCTGACCTATTCTGTGGAGCTGACGACAAGGACCTACGATGAGGGTACGGATTCCTATACCGAGAGCCAGCGTCAGCAGACCTTCACAGCCAGCAGAACCGGCAGCGCACTTTGCACCTTCAGCCTCAAAGACGGTGAGCGCATCACCCTCTCCAAGCTCCCCACCGGAGTGCGCATCATTGTGACCCAGAGCGCTGCAGTGAATCGTGACGGAGCCGCATTGAAGGATGTTTATCTTGCCTCCGCCTACACGGCTACCGCAGACCTGAACGGCGCAATGGAAAAGCAGCTCTCCAGCGGCGAAACCTACCTCAAGAACCAGCATCTGGCAACAGAGAGCACCAGACTTGACATCGATCAGGGTGTTGTCACCTTCCGTTTTGACAACGTGTTGAAGGAAAACGTCGTTCCGGTTCGCTTCATCGTGCGGGGCGTGACCAATGATTCCCCGATTGTGGGTACGTCTCTGAGCCTCACCGGCCCGGAACCTCAGGAGGGCGAGCAGCGCTTTACCGACACATGGACCGGCGGGCAGAATTACAAAAAGGTAGACCTGCCCTATGATGCTGATTCCTCGCTGGACTACACACTGACAAAGGCCTTCCCCCCGTTTATCCCTGAGCAGTTTGCACTGAAGCTCACCGTGGATCAGGACGGCACAGTAACCTGCAGCGATCCGGATGCACTGAAAACGGATAAGGACGGATATGTGGTCACCATCCATATTGCCCATGTCCTTGTGGAGAACCTGAGCACGGCTACCAGCTTCTTCCTCAAGGGAGCAAAGCTGGAGCTTCTCGCAGTGAACAGCAGCGGTGAAGTGCTAAAGGACAGTGAAGGCCAGAACAGGAGCTACACATGGACCTCCTCCGACGAAGCCGGAGAGCATCTGTACCTGTGTGCCGGTGAGAACTACATCATCCGCAAGACTGCCTCTCCTGCCAACTATGCCCCGCAGGAACCCACTGCGGTCTATATCACCGTTGGCACAGATGAGACACTGGGTGTGTACAACGCCAGCTATGCACTGAATGCCGACGGCAGTGTGAAGACCTTTGAAGTGGAGACCGGCAGGAACGGCGACAGAAAGGCCTCTTCCTCCTACGCCCCGGAAACGGAAACCCTCACGCTCTATGACCGCTATGTGGAGACCCTTACCATCACCAACAAGGTCACGGGCACCGACCGGAGTGCGGTCATTGGCTACACCATCTCTGACCTGCCAGCGGGTGAGCAGTACACCTACAGGCTCAATGACGGCGAGTGGATTACCCAGACGGTTGACAGTGAGGGCAAGCTCCACTTTGACCTTAAGCCAGACGACACGCTGGTCATTCAGGATCTCCCCCACGAGATCACCATCACAGAGACAAAGCCCGCAGGACACTATTACGCCACCGACTGGCTTCAGGACGATTCCAAGGAGCTGAAGCCGGATGATACGATGGAGCAGTCCGTGGTGCATGTGACCCTGACCGGGCGCAATTTCATCAACGTGACCAACAAAGAGTGTACCGCCCGTGTGAGAAACAACGTCAACGGCACATGGTCTGATTGGACGTACTTTGAGTATCTCACAACGGATACCGGAGAGGGCGCATTCGACTATGTGAACAATCCCGCAGTCACCGTAAAGGAGGACGGCACCGTTGAGGAGACGTATCTGACAGGAGATGTTCAGATCGAGACCCTGCTGGAGACGCACAGCCGTTACGAAATGACCGACGGCTACACGTTTACCAACAATGGGCTGTCCAGCCTGACCCTTCAAAGCACCGAGGCGCTCACGCAGGCAGGGAAGCGCACGAACATCATCGGCCAATCTGCCGGAACGCTGCTGGTATTCGACACGGATTGTCCCGTGGAGGTCAACCAGATGTCCTTTGACGGCAAGCTGAACGGTAATGTCGTTGCCCAGACCTCTGACGGCGGCGCAATGCGCATGGAATCTGGCACACTGACCCTGAACGAGACTGCCATCAGCAATTTCACTACCTCCGGAAACGGCGGCGCTGTGTATGCCGCAGGCGGCACCACCGTCACCGTAAACGAAGGAACGGAAATCACCCAGTGCAGCGCCCAGTGCGGCGGCGCAGTGTATGCCCAGCATGAGTATGTCACGGTAACGGACGACGAAGGCAACGAAACAGAGCAATTCCTCTCCGGCGCCTTCGTGATGAACGGCGGTGTCATTACCGGCAACACCACCCGGCAGGCAGACAATGCCGCAGTTGAAGCAGGCGAAATGCGCTTTAACGGCACGGTGAAGGTGATCGGCAACATGAACGGCGGGTCTGACCAGCGGGAGGCCAACATCCTGCTTGACCGGGATTCCAACGAAGTGATTCGCTCCGCCCGGCTGACAGGTGACTCCGCCATCGGCGTGTATGTCAACAATGAGCAGTATGAGGCGCACGGAACCTATGCGATGCCCTTTGGCACCTATACGGTGGATCAGAACCTTTCCCTGTTCACCAATGACAGAAACGGTATGTACGGCGAGGCTGACCCCAACGACCCGGACAACGAGCGCCATATCATCTGGCAGAACCGCTACTCCTGCAAGATTACAGATGGGGAGGATCGTATTCTGTATTACAAGGATACGAACGGCACCTTCCATAAGGCAGCCTTTGCGACGCTGGATGAGGCCATCAAAAACCTGAACAATCTGTACACGGATACGGAGGGCAAGCATAAGTACACGCCCACTGACGACAACCATCGGGCTAAGGTCAAAATGCTGGTGGATGAGTATCAGCAGAGCACACCCATTGTCCTGAATCAGCCCTATCATCTGGAGCTGACAACAGCGGGCAAGGAGGATAATGACGGTTACGCCTATGTGGGTGAAAACGACAAATCCATGCTCAAGGCTTGGGACGGCGGCAAGAACTCCAGCACCGCAAGCCTGTTCTCCCTCTCCGGCGGCGTAAACCTCACGGTATCTGATATTGTGGTTGACGGCAACCGGGACGGCGGCAGAACCACCGGAAACGGCGGACTGTTCAATCTGGCAGGTGCAAACGGAAAGAACACGGCGCTGACCCTCACCGATGGTGCAGAGCTCAAAAACAACAGCAGCACTGGAAACGGCGGTGCGGTGTATCTGGGTGACTACACCTCCCTGTCCATGACGAACGCCAGCATTACCAACTGTTCCGCCAAAACCGGCGGTGGCGTGTACATGACCGGCACTCACGCCTCCATGACTCTGGGCGATGACGCACGCATCTCTGAAAACTCCATCACCACTTCCAGAGTGCAGGACGGCGGCGGTGTCTATGTGGCCAGCGGAAACATCTCCGTGGGCGGCAGCGCATACATCTACGACAACACTACCGCCAGTTCGACAGAGACAGACACGGATTCGGACGGCGACACCGTGAGCTTCGAAGTCCCCGGTGAAAACTCCAACCTGCATCTGGCCGGTAACACCAATACGTCTTGGATTACCCTCAACTCCTCCCTCACCAGCCAGAGCAAAATCGGCATCTGTAACCCCGGCAATGCGGGTTATCAGTTCGGTCAAGGAGTAAAGGAGGGGCTGACAGGACAGGAGCATTTCATTGACGATGTGAACGGCATGACCGGAACGACCAAGGCTGGCGATCCCAAAGGTATCTACTGGAAGATTACGCCCATCTGTCAGTTGACCACCCCGGATGCTGTGGAAGGCTCACCTGAGTCCTACGGCAGAAAGCTGCTCTATACCAAAGACGGCAAGAAATATGTCCCGTGCCAGTACCAGACGCTGAAGAGCGGCATTGCAGACGCACAGTCCAAAACTGCGGCCGCAAGTAAGGTCTATTACACGGATGACGGCGGCAAGACCTACATTGAGTATACCGACAAGGAGAATTTCAACCTCGAGTTCATCGTGCCGGAATACAGCATGGGTCATTCTGACCGTGCGTTCAATGGTGCTTTGAAAGCAAATCTCAAGATTACCACCAACCGGGACATCATGGCCAGAAATAACGGCCAGCCTGCCACGGTGAAGCGGGGAAGCTGCGGGAATAACTTCATCCGTCTGTTGGACAGCAAATACACCATGACGCTGGAGGATATCATCTTCGACGGTCAGAACAGAGCCGTGTGTGCTCTGGGTGCGCTGATTCACCTCTACCATGGCCGCTTTACGCTGGGGAAGGGAGCAATCCTGCAAAACGGCAGAATCAGCTCCGGTCACTGCAGCGGCATTGATGTAGACGCCGGTTACCTTATCATCGACGGCGGCACGATTCGCAACTGCCACAGCATCAACCACAGCGGCGCTATCCACATTCACAAACTGGAGCCTACTGAACTAGACTTCAGAAGCGGCTTGATTGAGAACTGTTCCGCAGAGACACAGGGCGGTGCAATCTATGCAGAGCGCAAAATGATCTTCCGGAGCGGTACGATTCAAAACTGCCGGACGGAGGGCGACGGCGGCGCAATCTACATTGTGGAGGATACGAAGGATCGGGATTCCTACATCCAGTTGGGTGAAGGTGCCAAAATCCTCGACTGCCATGCCAAGAACGGCGGCGCAATCTACATGCAGGACGGCGTTCTGGTGATGGACGGCGGCAGTAAGAGCACGAATGGCGGTCTGATCCAGAACTGCTATGCCTCTGACCGCGGCGGCGCAATCCTTCAGGAAAACGGCACTATGACCATCAGTGATTACGCCGTAATCAGTGATTGCTATGCAGGTCAGACGGGTGCGGTCTATATCGGCAACGGTACGAAGGATACTTCCCATCATACCAATACTGCTGATTCGACTTGGACCACAAACTGGAACAAGAACCGCAAGAGCGTTACCGTCAACATCTCCGGCTCCCCGCAGGTCATCAGCAACTGGATAGGTACCAAGACGGAAAAGACGGCCACCAGCAACATTGACCTGACACGCATTACGGAGAAGGGGGATAACTTCAACGAGGTTATCAACGCCACTGGCCTGATGAAGAATGCTCAGGTGGGACTCTACATCACCAACACCGACCATGACACCGCCGGAGAGAAATTCGGCACCACCGTTGCGGCGGCGGCCAACAGCGGCCTGCACGGCTTTATCAACGATATTCATAAGCCGCTTGTGGGCTGGCCCTGCAAGGTCAATGAGGCGGACAGCACCTACTGGGTAGCACCGCTGAAGGTGAATGCGAAGATCATCAACGGCGCAAACGAAACCCTCATTGAGGGCAGCGAAGGTCTCTTCGCTCCTGACTTCGGCGTGAGTGTGGTTTCCGCAGACAAAAACGGCCTTCCCATTGCCTACGCAAAGCTGAATCAGGCAGTCAGAAAAATCCACGACGAACAGATGTGCGCCTATGCCTACGCAAAGCTGGGTGATACACTCATCAAGTCTCTGAAGTACATTCCGATCTCCGGGGCTTGGGAGTACACCACAGACGGCAGCACATGGCAGAGTGTGGACGCAAACGCAACCGTGACGCTGTGCTACAGGGCGATCTTCAAGATTGTGGATACGAACCCGGACAACGGCATTGAGGTTGGCACAACTGGCCGCTATGAACACATCTTTGCCACCCTCAACGCAGCCCTCAGCTACGCAAGAGATGGCTTTGACAACGGAAACCCGATGAGCGCCACCAACCCTGTTGCCATTGAAATGGTGGCTGACTACGAGATGGAGGACAGCGATCATGTGACCCTTAACGGGGACACAGACAACGTCATCCTCAAAACCGCAGACACCACCGGAGGCGTGTTCAACTATTCCCCCACCTTCGGCACTGAAGAGGGCAGGCTGGACACGGACAGCGGCAATACCGCCATTCTGAGGCGCAAGGGCGATTCCACTGGCGGCTCGCTGCTGACCATCAACGACTCTGCCAAGCTGGCAGTTCAGGGAATTGTGATGGACGGCGCAAATGCGCAGACCCCCGCAGAGGGCGGCTTCATCCATGCCACAGCCGGAACCGAAGTCACCGTAAATTCCGGTTCTGTCCTGCGCAACAGTAAGGCTGCCTCCGGCGGCGCAATCTACGCCGAGGGCTGTGAGCTGAAACTGGATGACTGCACCATCACCAACAATACCGCTGCGGACGGCAACGGCGGCGGCGTGTATGCAAAGTCTGCCATTGGCAGTGACGAAAAGGTATGCGGCGGCGTGACCATCACCGGCAGCTCTATCACAAACAACACGGCAGCAAAGGGCGCCGGAGTGTATGTGAGCGGCATCAGCAATCCGGGAGAGGGCGGCGAGAACGTCAAATACAATATGCCCGTCACCATGACCGACGGCACGATCTCCGGCAACCATGCCACGGAGAACGGCGGAGCAGTCTATGTCGATGCAAAGGCGGCCATTATCCTTCGTGACGGCACAGATGGTGCAGACGGCACCAATCCCACCCATGCCACCATCACCGGCAACCGTGCTGACGGCGCAGGCGCAGGCATCTATGTCGCCCCCAGCGGGGTTGTAGAGCTCTCCGGCGGTCCCGACTTCGGCGGAACCGACCGCAAGGTGACTGACGGCGATGACAACGACGATCTGAAGGGTACAGAGGGCAACTTCGTAACCACCGACACAGACGCAGCTCTCCTCAACGGCGGTAAGGGCTATCCGTCAGACGGCGGCAAGCCCAAGGTTCGTCAGGACATCTATCTTGCCGAAACCGGTGCGGATAACCCCGCAGACGAAAAGTACACCCCGGCCAGCATCGTTGTCGCCGGTGACATCACCTCCCCCGAGGGCTCTATCTGGATCTTCGCAGAAGATCAGTACCGCCACAAACAGCTCATGCCCTTTGCGGTTATGGCACCGGGCATCTCCTTCGTGGAAGGCGAGAACGTGGAGCCTGAAGCCAAGAAGTTCGATGTCTCCCATCTGAAGGCGTTCCGCAACGCTCAGGACGACGATACCACGGAGAACGGCACAGATACCTATCTGTACGGCACTGTGGAAGAGGATGGGGAGAATCCCGGCATCATCTATTGGACCGGAAGCACCGGCTCCCGTAAGGTGATCCTGCGCAAGGTCAACTCCACCTACGGTTCTCTCTCCGGCAAGGAGTTCACCGTCTACAAGGGAACCAGCACAACGCCCTACAAGCCCAAGGGCGAGACCGAGCCGCTGAGCGGCCTTGTCTCCCAGCCCTCCGGTGTCTTCTGGATTGGCACCCTGCCCAACGGCACATACATCATTGAAGAGAAGTCTCCCAGCCGATTCTTCTATGTGATCGTGGACGATTCCGGCGTCTATGGAACCCTGTATCAGGACAACGGAACGGAGAAGGACAAGATCAATGGTTATGACAACAGAACCGATGCAGAGAACGCCGCAAAGGAAAAGACTGCCGAGTTGAAAGCGGCAAAAACACCACCCGCAGACGGAGATCAGAACACCTGATACCATCTGAAACACAGCGCACCCCCTCGCCCAGACATCAGCGGCGAGGGGGTGCAGACCAGAAATAGAAAGAGTTTTCATGAAGCTAGAATTTACCAATTTTGTATCCGCTGTCTCCCGCTCTACGGACTACGTTGAAGCGGAGATTCTCAGCATTTCCCATTACCACGAAAAGCGGGTCGCCGTCATGGCCAACGCTATGGGAAAGGCAATGGGAATGGATTCTGAGACGGTGTACGCGCTCACCATGGCCGGTGCCCTCCATGACTGCACGCTTTCGGAAAACCTGAATGACGATTACACAGGCTACGATCTTGCGGAGCTGAATCTGGCGGAGCACTGCCTCTCCGGCGAACAGATGCTTCTCTATTTTCCCTTATACAGCAGGGTGAGGGGAGCCGTCCTCCATCATCACGACCGGGCGGACGGTTCCGGCGCACTGGGTATGACGGCGGATCAAACTCCTGTTTACGGCCAAATCGTCCACATCTGTGACAGGGTGGATGCCCGCTTCAGCCTTCTGACCATGAACCGGGAAAAATACGCCCAGATACTGGCATGGCTGGACGAGGAGCGGGACAAGTGGTTTTCCGACGAGATGTGCCGGGTGTTCACAAAGGCAGTGGGCTATGACCTGCTGGAGCGCATCGCCGGAGAGGGGTGCAGGGATGTTTTGAAGGCTCTGGTGCCCCCGGTAGTCATCGAGGTTCCCATGCCGGTGATGCGGAGAATCTCCACCTCATTTGCCCACATCACGGACTACAAATCCCATTTTACATGGCGTCATTCTCTGGGAATAGCGGAAAAGGCACAGCGCATGGGGGAGTTCTACGGGTATGACCGTGAGCTTTGCGACAAGCTTTATATTGCCGGCGCCCTGCATGACATTGGCAAACTGCTCATCAGCAACGATATTCTGGAGAAACCCGGTAAGCTCACCGGCGAGGAATACCGTGCCATCCAGAACCACGCCATAGGCACCTGGGAGCTGCTCCACGACATTGGCGGCATGGAGGACATTTGCCGCTGGGCCAGCCGTCACCATGAAAAGCTGGACGGCAGCGGCTATCCCTTCGGCCTGACCGCAAAGGATCTCAGCAAGCACGATCGTCTCATGGCATGTCTGGATATCTATCAGGCGCTTGTAGAGGAGCGTCCCTATAAGGAGGGCATGTCCCACAGCGAGGCGATGGAGATTCTGCGGAAAATGGGGACGGCAGGTCAGTTGGACACGGAAATCATTCAGGATATTGACCGCTGTCACACACTCCACTGTGAGGCAGTCGCCTCCGGAAAACGGCGCAAAGCAGAGCCGCCCCGCTATCAGTCCGAAGCATGGCGCTGCCCGGTGTGCGGCTATGTCTATGAGGGCACGCTTCCAGAGGATTACATCTGCCCCCGCTGCGAGCAGCCGGGCAGTGTTTTTGAGCGTGCAGACATCCCCCGGCCCACAGATGCCCACGAATGAAGCAGCACGATGCCTCCGCAGGGGCAGGTCTATCCCCCGGCGCATGGCTTCAACGGTCAAATTGCCAGCCTTCCGTCCTTTGGGCGGGGCTGGTTTTTTCTATATCCATCGGGCTGCGTCCGGATTGAGAGCCCCTGCCTGTTACCGTTTTTGTTAATAAAACGATTCACTTTGTAAAAGTTCCGAATAAAAACTTGTACCGCAGGAGAAAACGTGATATGATGTAGGAAATATGGAGTACACTGTGCAGACAGGGGATTCATGACATGAAGGAAATATGGAAAACACTCAAAGCGGAGGAGTTCATCCGCTGTCACGATATTATCAATCAGGAAAACCGTCTGGCCATCCGTTACCTTGCGTCGGCAGGTATTCCGCTCAGTCTTATCAATATTCTGACGCAGACCGTTTTTTCCTACAGGCTCTATCTGCCCCAGCGCAGCTTCTGGCTCCTGTTTTATTTTGTGCTGCTGTGGCTGTTTGAGCGCTTTGCCATGCCCGGAGATGCCAAAAATGCCACTCCGCTGATTTATCTGGTAGAGATTCCTCCCATGCTTGCCGCAATCCTCCTCGGCACCATCTGGGACCCTGACCATCAGGCGGTCACGTTTCTGATGTTTATTTTGTCCATGCCTGTGTTCATTCTGGATCGGCCTATCCGGTTGTTTGCCATATCCACCGCATGGACAGCGCTGTTTTCCATCCTCTGCTGTGCATCAAAGGACTCCGATTTAATCCGGGCGGACATCTATCACGCACTGGAGTTTTATATGGCCAGCATCGCCGTATCCTTCGTCGTGCTCCGTGTCCGGCTGATCTCCCTGCAGAGCAGGGAACTGGAGCAGTACCATGTGGAGCACGATGATCTGACAGACACACGAAACCGCCGCTCTCTGGAAAAGAGAATGGATCTCTATCTGAACAGACAGCTTGTCACAGTCCTTGCCGATCTGGATCAGCTCACCCTGTACAATGACTTCTACGGACACAGCACAGGAGATGAGATTCTGGTTTCCTTCACCCGGATAGTAAAGGATGTCTTTGGGCAGGAGCACTGTTACCGCTTCGGCGGGGACGAGGTTTTCTGCATCATGATAAATGCCACGGAGCAGGATTGCATGGATAAGCTGCAACTCTGTCGTGAAAAGATTCAGAAGATGACCTTCTCCGGGAATGCCATAGGCGCCACCTGTTCCTTCGGCTATGTGATCGGCAAGCCCGGCAGCCGGAAGCAATTCAATGAGATGGCGCAGCTTGCAGAGATCTACGTCCATCAGGCGAATAAACAGGGGCGTGACCGCATTCAGGGCGGCATTTTCGACGAGGAGCATCTTCGTCAGGGGATTGTGGCAAGCAATCTGGCTACCCACGCAAATGCCTTCGAGATCAATCAGCTCACCGGCCTGCCATCTATGAGCTATTTCCTCGCCCGCACGGATGATCTGATGAAGACGGTGGCAGACCGTTCCCGCAATCCCTCCATCGGCTTTATCAACCTGCTGCACTTTCGGGATTTTAACGATGCCTACGGCTATGCTCAGGGGGATGAGTTGATCTGTTACATCGCAAAGCTGCTTCAGGAATCCTTCCCCTCCCGCCATGTCTGCTATATCACCGGCAGCCAGTTCGGACTACTCTGCTATGCGGATGAGGTAGAGCGGGGCATGGCACAGCTTTGTAAAGGCTTGGAAGCATACCGCAAGGGTGTCTCCCTCATCATCAAGGCGGGCTTTGCCACCTACACCGGCTCGGAGCAGACTGTCTCCCTGATGGATAAGGCTAAGGTCGCACATAACAGTATTTATCAGGATTGGGGCGTATCCTACCGCTTTTATGATTCCAGTCTGGATGCGGAAAACCGTTTCTGTCAGTATCTGGTGAAGCATGTAGACGAGGCGGTGGAGAAGGGCTGGCTGAAGGTGTACTACCAGCCAATTGTCCGCACCATTACCGGAAAGGTCTGCAACGAAGAGGCGCTCTCCCGCTGGGAGGATCCGGTCTATGGTTTTCTCTCGCCCTACCGTTTTATCCCCACGCTGGAAGAAAACCGTGTGATCTATAAGGTTACCCTCCATGTTGTCCGTCAGGTGCTTCACGACTTCGACACCAGAAAACAACAGGGTGTACCCATTGTCCCGGTTTCGGTGAACCTCTCCCGCTATGACTTCGAGCAATGTGACATGGTAGAGGAGATCACCCGGCTGGTAGATGCCTCCGGGTATTCCAGAAACATGCTGAAAATCGAGGTGACAGAGAGCGCCTTCGTACAGAATCAGGAGATGCTGAGCCGTGCGATACAGCGCTTCCGGGAACGGGGATTTGAAGTCTGGATGGATGACTTCGGCAGCGAATATTCTACCCTGAACCTTCTGCAGGAGCTGGACTTTGATCTGATTAAGATTGATATGAAGTTCATGCGGCATTTCTCCGAGCGGGGAAAGAACCGGATCATTGTCACGGACGTAGTTGACATGGCGAAGAAAATGGGCATCACCACACTGGTGGAGGGCGTGGAAACCGTTGAGCAATACTGCGCATTGAAAAAAATCGGATGCGAGAAGATTCAAGGCTTCCTGTTCAACAAGCCCAATGACTATAACTACATCGCCAACCGGGCCATAACGGGAACCGGGCTGACCTTTGAGAGAGGGGAAGAGGCTCCCTACTATCAGGAGATCGGGCGGATTGATTTGGATGTTCCCTTTACATCAGGAGATCCTAACAGTGGTTTTCGAGTTTCCCGTGAGCTGGCGGACGGTATTCTGGAATATCGTCAGGGAGGGCTGTCCTGCGTGCGAGGCACAGAATACTTTTCCCAGCTTCTGCTGGATACCGGAATGCGTGCTCCCGGTGAGGATGCCTCTGAGTTGAGCTATCCCCTTACAATGACGGCTGAGCTGAAACGCACTGTTGAGCACTGCAAGCGGGAGCCTGACTGGCTCAGCTTCCCCATTGCAGGGAAGGGGCACCAATCCTATGTCTTCTACCTGCGCAGAATCGCAGAGAACCAGAACGATGGCCGGATTGCACTGCTGGCAGTCATGATTCCCGCAAACACAAATTGACTCCCATTGCAAACGCACTTCATGTAATACATACCGGGGAGGCTGATTCCCATTATTAAGATGATTTTAAAGGGGAGGGCAGAGGGCTTTTCTGCAAAGACCATCGTTCTTCCTGCGGTTGCAGCCGTATTTGTGCTGCAAATCCTGATAGTCGGCAATACGCTGTACATGAACTACCTGAACAGCAGCAGAGCACAGTTGACAGACCGCAACCTCAGTGTGAAGGATATGTTCGTATCCCTCAGCCATGTGTGCGATCTGGTGGGAGACAATGCGTGCCTCTATGCCGCAACCGGGGACGAGTACTATTTACAGCAGTATTGCGACCTTGCCGAGGCAAAAGAGGCGGAGTGGAACACACTTCACGGCATCCTCAGCGGGGAACAGCATGACTCTATCAAAGCACAGCTGGAACACCTGAACAAGCTGATGCTCTCCAAGGATCATGCAGAGACGGATGCCATCCTTCTCGCCGCTGCAGAGTACGGTACGGATCTATCCGCCTATCCTATGTTCGCAGATCAGACTCTTTCGTCTACTGACGAGCAGAGCGGGCTTGCGCTGTTAAGTCAGGAGAGCTATCGCACAGACTATCAGGAGCTGAGTGAGGTTTTCCGACGGACGCAGGCACGCATTGCCGTGGATTACCGGTACGATCTGAACGAAAAAGACACGGCACTGTCCAATCATCGCAAGCTGGGATGGGTTCTGACAGGCATTATTCTGGTCATCCTTGGCGGTATGTGCGCCCTGCTCTTTGTGCTGCTTCTGATTCCTCTGGAAAAGTGCATTAAACGTGTGCAGGAAGGGGAACGTCTGTCCGACAGGGAGGGAATGCTGGAGCTGCGGCGTCTGGCAGACACCTATAACAGAGTGGTATCCAGCCGGAATGCCTTAGAGGGCAATCTCCGCTCCCTGTCACTGACAGATGCCCTGACCAACCTTCCCAACCGTCTTGCCTTTGAGAACTATGTGGCAATGCTCCGGGCAGAGCGTCCGGAGGTATCCCTCACTGTCTTTTCGCTGGATGTGAATGGCTTGAAGCAGATCAATGACAGCTTAGGCCACGTCTACGGCGATGAGCTGCTGCGCAAGGCAGCGGACTGCATCCTTGAAACCTTCAGCGACAAGAGCGGAAAGAACTGCTTCCGTTTTGGCGGCGACGAATTTGCCGCCTTCTGGGTGGACACTCCCCCGGAGGAGATCGAAGACACCATGGTGCGCTTCAAGCGGGCGCAGGAGTGCCGGGGCATCAGTATCGCCGTGGGCTATGCCTACGCCCCCCGGCTGGGAGACACCAGTGTAGATAACCTCTACTGTGAGGCGGACGAGGCGATGTATCGCAATAAGGCAGCCCAGAAGGCCGCAGCCAAGCAGGCGCAGGAAAACAAATAGACCAAAATCCCCGGCGGAAAAAAGCTCCGCCGGGGATTTACTATGGATTCAATCAATGCTCCATATGAAGCAGATCCTCCTTGATATTCCAAAGCTCGTCAGACAGGTCTACATAATAGGTGTGGGGGTTATCGAACCGGCGCACCTCATCCCAGAGAAGGCTGACCTGCTGCTTGCAGTATGCCTGAATGTCCGTCAGCGCAGGCAGGTCGTATACCAGCTCGCCGTTGCGGAATACCTGCACCAGCATCTCCTTCGCCGTGAAGTTCCGTACCGTTTTACGCTTCCATGTGGCGTTGGGGTCAAACAGCCGGATTGGCTCCTGATCGTTCAGCGTCTCGTTATAAACCGTGAGTACGTCGGCAATTGCCTTTCCGCTCTCATTGTCAAACAGACGGAACACCTTCTTGAAGTGGGGGTTGATAATCTTCTCCGGGTTCTCACTCACCTTGATTTTGGGAATCACTGTCCCGTCCTCACCCTCTACGGCAACCAGCTTATATACGCCGCCAAACACCGGGGTGGACTTGGACGTAATCAGCCGCTCACCCACGCCGAAGGCGTCCAGCTCTGCGCCCTGATGAATCAGATCCCGAATCAGATACTCGTCCAGAGAATTGGAGGCCACGATCTTGCACTCTGTCAGTCCGGCCTCATCCAGCATCTTTCGAGCCTTCCGGGAGAGGTAGGTCAAATCGCCGGAGTCCAGACGAATCCCGCACTTTGTAATCCCCTGAGGCAGCAGCACCTCTTTGAAGGCACGAATGGCATTGGGCACGCCGGATTTCAACACGTTGTAGGTGTCCACCAGCAGCGTGGCATTGTGGGGATAAAGCTCACAGTAGCGCTTGAATGCGTCATATTCCGTGGGGAACATCTGCACCCAGGAGTGGGCCATGGTACCCACAGCGGGAACGCCGTAATCCCGGTCAGTCTGGGTACATGCAGTGGAACCAACGCCGCCGATATAGGCAGCCCTTGCCCCAAGGATGGCAGCGGATGCGCCGTGCGCCCGTCTTGAACCGAACTCCATCACAGGCCGTCCCTTTGCGGCACGGTTGATGCGGTTTGCTTTTGTGGCGATGAGGCACTGATGATTGTAAAGCAGCAGCAGGTAGGTCTCTATAAACTGCGCCTCAATGGCAGGGGCACGAACCGTCACCACCGGCTCACGGGGAAAGATGGGCGTACCCTCCGGCATAGCCCAAATATCCCCGGTAAAGCGGAAGGTGCGCAGATACTCCAGAAACTCCGGGCAGAAGCAATTCTTGCTGCGGAGATATTCAATATCCCTGTCTGTGAAATGCAGGTTCTGGATATACTCCACCAGCTGCTCCAGTCCGGCGGCGATGGCAAAGCCGCCCTGATCCGGCACATCCCGAAAGAACATATCAAAATAAGTGATACGATTTCTCAGCTCCGGTGTCTGAAAGTAGCCGTTGGCCATTGTCAGCTCATAGAAGTCACAGAGCATCGTGTAATTCGTCTGGAGATCCATTATCATTACTCCC
>CAJOOV010000071.1 GCA_905236265.1 uncultured Oscillospiraceae bacterium
CGGCGCTGGCATCCCTATCCCTGTCCGGTGGAGCAGTCCCTATACCGGCGCAGTGTTGGAGGATACCTTTATTATCAACGGCGAAACACCTGACCCCACGCTGACTATCACCCAAAACGGCACACATGATGTGTATGATTATTCCTTTGCGCAGGTGAATGTCCAGCCTGTATTACAGAGCAAAACCGCCACCAAAAACGGCACAGTAACACCGGATACGGGATACGACGGGCTGTCCAGCGTGGAGGTAGACGTGGTGGATGCTGTCAGCATCGCCTCAATCAAAGGACTCAACGGCACAACATACGCACGTCTGTCCAATAACGCTACGGACAGGGTGACAAGAGTAGACCGCTATTTCCAGCGAAGCACCAACGAGCCGGTCATTTTTATTCCTGCGTCAGCCAGCGGCGGAAAATACACCGGATATGGCTGTATCATGTTTTCCAACGCCGCCCCCGCCGGAACATATTCCAGTTACGGACAGTTGGATTATGTAACCCAGCACTCAACATCATCCGGCACGGTCTATTACACGGCTCTGATGGGCGGCATGTATCCTCCCAGCGAAAGCAGCAACCGGCTGGTGCTCAAGATTGACGGCATAGAGAACACTATGGTGATGTCCAACGCACCTGTTCACTATGAAAAGACTACAGCGGCGTTTGTAGGTGATGCTCAGACCATTCAGGAGCTGGAGCGTTACATTGACAGAGTTTACGAGGTGTACTACGCCTGAGCAGAAATGGACGCTCTTCCACTGTCTCTTTTTCCGTTCTCCGAGGCGCAGACTGCCTTTTCGGTGGTGCAAAGCGCAGATGATTGTGGTATGATAATATCTGCAAAGGAGCGGTTGGAAACCAGTTGAAGGGAGCGGTGCAATATGAACGGTCATAACAGAGGCTTCGGCTCCGGTCTATCTTTACTTCTGCTGTTAATTGCTGCGCTGATTGCGGCTTATCTGGCGGTGAAGCAGTTCTCTGCCTTCGGCGGGGCGGATACGCCCGCTTCTGTGGAGCAGAGCGCCGCCGTTGAGCAGGCGCAGGAGGCGGTAGACCGGCTGAACGAAGCCCAGCAGAATGCCATGGACGCTTTGGAGGGCTTCGGGGGTTAGACCCCATCAGGGACAGACAGCAAACAACAGGCAGAGGGTCATCCGCCCTCTGCCTGTTGTCTTTTATGGAGGAGACACCTTTACGCCCCCTGCACTGCCGTGAAGAACAGGCAGACCAGAAACGCCCCTAAAAACATGGCGCACATGGAAATGCGCCAATGTCCCCCCTTGTTAAAGCCGTAGAAGTCCTCCCAGCGCCTCCCCTCCGGGGCGGCAAAGAGCTTGTAGGCGTAGTATATGCCGTAGGCCACCACCGGGAGCATCCCCGCCAGAGCGGCGGGAAAGGCCAGCTCCCTGCGCTCAAACACACAGAAGGACACAATCGCCATCACCGGGGTGAGCAGGTGCATAAACAGATCGCCCCCGGAGAGCAGGGGCTTATAGCTGCCCATGCTGGGGCCCAGAAAGAGCAGCACTGTGAGCATGGTGACGCTCACCGCCGCAGTGCCCACATATTTCAGCCACCACGCCCACGCCGCCTCCGGGGCAAGGCACATACAAAGGGCGGCAACGGCGCAGAAGAGGTTGCTCTGCACGGTGAAATAGCGCATGGCATGAAGGGCGTGATGCAGGCTCCAGCGCCCGTCCCTGCGAAACAGGCGAAGGACAAGCACCAGTGTCACGGAAACAGTAACAGCGTTGAGCAGGAAGGACATGGTTCACCTCATACAATCCGGTATCTCTTTGGAAAAAAGGGGCGCAGCAGCGCCCCTTTCCAATCCCAGACAAAGCCTCCCGGCGTTCCCCCTGTCAGGGCGGAAAGACGGCGCTCATTTCCCGTCGGGAAAGCTGGTAAAGCAGCTATGCTCCGCCTCGGGCAGGCCGTACTTTGCCTTCGCCTCGGCAATCGCCTTCATCAGAAACGCCATGTTCCGGGCAAGGTTGCGCATGGTCTGCAGCCCCTCCAAGTCCTTCCGGGCGTCCTCGGCGGTAAAGCCGTGAATCTGGTTCCAGTAGGTGCTGGAGGCCACAGGCATTCCGCTGATGGTGAAGTATTTGTTCAGCACGTCGAAGGAGGCGGTATTCCCTCCCCGGCGGCAGCTCACCACGGCGGCGCCCACCTTCATGTGCTTGGAGAAGGAGGTGGAGTAGAACAGCCTGTCCATCAGGGCAATCAGCGTGGCGTTGGGAGAGCCGTAATACACCGGGCTGCCCACCACAAGCCCGTCAGCGGCCTGAAATTTAGCGGCGATCTCGTTCACCGGGTCGTCGGAAAAGACGCATTTCCCGTTGCCCTCGCAGTACCCGCAGGCCACGCAGCCCCGGACTGCCTTGTTTCCCACATGGAGCAGCTCTGTCTCCACGCCCTCACGCTGAAATACCTGCACCATCTCCTCCAGAGCGGTGGCGGTACAGCCCTTGCTGTGGGGGCTGCCGTTCAATAAAAGCACCTTTGCCATAGGGATTCCTCCCGTCCGCAGACAGCTCACTGGCTGTCCAGCTTCAGCACTGCCATAAATGCCTCCGTGGGGAGCTGTACCGTACCCAGAGAGCGCATCTTCTTCTTGCCCCGCTTCTGCTTTTCCAGCAGCTTTTTCTTCCGGGTGATGTCGCCGCCGTAGCACTTGGCAAGCACGTCCTTGCGCACCGCCTTCACCGTCTCTCTGGCGATGATCTTCCCGCCGATGGCCGCCTGAATGGGCACCTCGAACTGCTGGCGGGGAATGTTCTCCTTCAGCTTCTCGCAGATTCTCCTTGCCCGCGCATAGGCCTTGTCCTTGTGGACGATAAAGCTCAGGGCATCCACCTTGTCCCCGTTGAGCAGCAAATCCACCTTTACAAGCTGACTGGGGCGGTAGTCTGCCAGCTCATAGTCCAGAGAGGCATAGCCCTTGGTGTGCGCCTTCAGGGTGTCGAAGAAATCAAACACCGTCTCGTTCAGGGGCAGCGTGTAGTGCAACTCCACCAGCGTGGCATCCAGATACTGCATATCCTGATACTCTCCCCGGCGCTCCTGACAGATGGGCATAATCTCCCCCACATAGGCGTTGGGGGTGATGATGGACACATTAACATAAGGCTCCCTTGCCTCCCGGATGGAGCCGGGGTCGGGGTAGTCATGGGGATTGTCGATGCGCACCACGGTGCCGTCTGTCTTTTCCACCTCATAGATGACGTTGGGCAGGGTGGTGACCAGATCCAAATCAAACTCCCGCTCCAGCCGCTCCTGAATGATTTCCATGTGGAGCAGACCCAGAAAGCCGCACCGGAACCCGAAGCCCAAAGCGGCGGAGGACTCCGGCTCAAAGACCAGAGAGGCATCGTTCAACTGCAGCTTCTCCAAAGCGTCCCGCAGGTCGGGGTACTTGGAGCCGTCCTCGGTATAGATGCCGCAGTAGACCATGCTCTGTGCCGGGCGGTAGCCGGGCAGCGGCTCCGCCGTGGGATTGGCGGCAGAGGTAACGGTATCGCCCACGCTGGTATCCCGGACGTTCTTGATGCTGGCGGTGAAGTAGCCCACCTCTCCGGTGTTCAGCTCTCCGCAGGGGTCAAGGCCGATGGGCAGCATGTGTCCGCACTCCACCACCTTATAGCTTGCACCGGAGGCCATCATCTTTACCTCGTCCCCTACGGCAATCTTTCCGTCCAGCACCCGCACCAGCACGATCACGCCCCGGTAGGCGTCATACTGGCTGTCGAAAATCAGCGCCTTCAGCGGGGCATCCGGGTCGCCGGAGGGGGCGGGGACATTTGCCACCACATCCTCCAGCACGGCGGGGATATTGATACCCGCCTTGGCGGAGATCTCCGGGGCATCCTCAGCGGGCAGCCCCACAATGTTCTCAATCTCCTCCTTCACCCGCTTGGGGTCGGCAGCAGGCAGGTCGATCTTGTTGATGACCGGGCGAATCTCCAAATCGTCCTCCATGGCCAGATAGGTGTTGGCCAGCGTCTGCGCCTCCACGCCCTGAGAGGCGTCCACGATCAGCACCGCCCCCTCGCAGGCGGCCAGAGAACGGCTGACCTCGTAGTTAAAATCCACATGCCCCGGCGTGTCGATGAGGTTGAGCTGGTAGCGCTCTCCGTTGTCCGCCGTATAGTTCAGCGTCACCGCCCGTGCCTTGATGGTGATGCCCCGTTCCCGCTCCAAGTCCATATTGTCCAGAAGCTGGCTCTCCATCTCCCGCGCCTCCACAGCGCCGCACAGCTCGATCAGCCGGTCAGACAGCGTGGATTTGCCGTGGTCTATATGGGCGATGATTGAAAAATTACGAATGTGATCCTGATTCATTTATCCCTCTCCCTGCATCCGTGTACCGTTTTATTCATAGAATATGATACCTGTTTCCGGGGAACTTGTAAAGAGGCGAAAAAGAGGTTTTCCTGCCCCGGAGCGGGGGAGCGCTGCTTTGTGATAAACTTAACACAATCATTTTTGGCAAAAAGAGGTGCGGAACTCTTGCATTTTTGTCTCCATCGTGTTACATTGTTACTACTGAACATCAGAGCCAGATTATATAGAAAACAGGAGGAATCTACCATGGCATTTGGATTTGGCGCAATGATTAAGAAGCTGAAGGCTTCCCCTAAGACCATCGTTTTCACCGAGGGAACCGACCCCCGCATTCTGGAGGCATCCTCCCGCCTGCTGGCCAGCACCTTCCTCACCCCTATCCTCATCGGCAACCCGGAGAAGGTGTTTGAGTCCGCAGAGGACGCAGGCTATAACGTCCGAGGCGCTACCATTATCGACCCGGAGAACTATGACCGCTTTGACGAGATGGTGTCCCTGTTCGTGGAGCTGCGCCAGAAGAAGGGCATGACCGAGGAGAAGGCACGCACCCTGCTGAAGCAGCCCAACTACTTCGGCACCATGCTGGTAAAGATGGGCGTGGCGGACTCCCTGCTGGGCGGCGCTACCTACTCCACTGCCGACACTGTGCGCCCCGCTCTGCAGATCATCAAGTGCAAGCCCGGCTACAAGAGCGTGTCCTCCTGCTTCATTCTGGTGCGCCCCTCCGCCTCCGGGGAGAATGAGGTGCTGGCCTTTGGCGACTGCGCCATCAATATCCATCCCACCGCCGAGGAGATCTGCGAGACGGGTATTGAGTGCGCCGACTACGGCAAGGTCTTCGGCATTGACCCCAAGGTGGCCTTCCTCAGCTTCTCCACCCACGGCTCGGCAAAGGACCCGGACGTAGACAAGATGCGGGAGGCGGCACGGATGGCACGGGAGCGCCGCCCCGACCTGATTATCGACGGCGAGCTGCAGTTTGACGCAGCCGTGTCCCCCACGGTTTCCCGCACCAAGTGCCCCAACTCCTCCGTTCAGGGACGTGCCAATGTGTTCGTCTTCCCCGACATCAACGCAGGCAATATCGGCTATAAGATTGCCCAGCGTCTGGGCAAGTTCGATGCCTACGGCCCCATCCTCACCGGCCTGAACGCCCCCATCAACGACCTGTCCAGAGGCTGCAACGGCATGGAGGTCTATTCCATGGCGATTATCACCGCCGCCCTTGCCTGAGTTCGTTCCCTGTATCACATAAAAACCGTGTCCGTTCTGGTGGACGGACACGGTTTTTTTATCTCTTTTTCGAGGTCAGCAGCAGATAGCTCATGGGCGGCACCCTCAGATGCACCCTTCCCCCTCTGGCGCGCAGGAAGCTGCCCCGCTCCAAATCCCAGCCGAAGCGGTACGGCCACGGCAGGCTCAGCTCCGCCTCATCCGCCCCGGCATTCACCGCCACTCCCACGCCTGCGCCCTCTGCGGTGCGCAGGAAGGAGATATGGCTTCTGGCGCACTCTCCCCAGTGAAGCGCTCCCTCTCTCAGGGGCTTCAGGCTGCGGCGGAGACTGCCCATTTTTCGGAAGAAGGCCAGTATCTCCTGATTCTCCCGCCCCCAAGGATAGGTGCAGCGGTTGAAGGGGTCTTCAAAGCCGGTCATGCCCGCCTCGTCCCCATAGTACACTGTGGGGGAGCCGGGAAAGGTGAACAGCACCGCCGCTCCCAGCCGCAGGCGCTGCCAGCCCAGCTCATACTCCCGGCGGCTCATCCGGTAGCTGGCACGCTCACGCTTTGTCCAGTCGCTGCGGGGAGAGCCTACTCCCAGATAGGTGAGAATACGCAGGGTATCGTGGGTACCAAGTGCATTCATGGCGGAGTAGAAGGCGGAGGGGGGATAGTTCTCCCGCAAGGTCTCCATCCGCTCCCGGAACTCGTCCCCGTTCTCGCCCAGCAGGAAGTCAATCAGTGCCGAGCGGAAGGGGTAGTTCATCAG
>CAJOOV010000072.1 GCA_905236265.1 uncultured Oscillospiraceae bacterium
CCTACGGCAACCAGATCGGCCTTGCCACCGGCATCGTGAGCGAATTCTACCACCCCGGATATGTGGCAAAGCACATGGAGCTGGGCGCAGTGGTGGGCGCAGTGCCCTCCGCTCAGGTAGTGCGTCTCACCCCGGAGCCGGGAGATGTGGTGCTGCTTCTGGGCGGGCGCACCGGACGGGACGGCATTGGCGGCGCCACCGGTTCCTCCAAGAGCCACACCATGGACTCTCTGCAGACCATGGGCAGCGAGGTGCAAAAGGGCAACGCCCCTGAAGAGCGCAAGCTGCAAAGACTGTTTCGCAACCCTGATGTGACCCGCCTGATTAAGCGCTGTAACGACTTCGGCGCAGGCGGCGTGTCTGTGGCCATCGGCGAGCTGGCCGACGGACTGGAAATCGACCTGAACGCCGTGCGGAAGAAGTACGAGGGTCTGGACGGCACAGAGCTGGCCATTTCGGAGAGTCAGGAGCGCATGGCTGTGTGCGTCGCAAAGGAGGATGCGGAAAAGCTGATTGCCTTCGCCACCGCAGAGAATCTGGAGGCGTACATTGTGGCCGTGGTGACGCAGGAGCCCCGCATGGTGATGCGCTGGAACGGGCAGGTGATTGCAAACCTCTCCCGTGCCTTCCTGAACACCAACGGCGCTGTGAAGCACACGGATGTTTGCGTTCCTCAGCCGGAGAAGGCAAAGCCCGTCCAGCCCCGCCGGAGTATTGCCGCCGCCTTTGCGGACATGGCAGGGGATCCCCGCTTTGCCTCCCAGCGTGGTCTGGGGGAGCGCTTTGACTCCACCATCGGCGCAGGCTCCGTCCTCGCCCCCTTCGGCGGCATCCACCAGAAAACGCCTGCGCAGGTCATGGCGGGACTGCTGCCTGTGGGGCCGGGAAGAAAGACAGATACCTGCTCTGTCATGGCATGGGGCTTTGACCCGAAGCTGATGGAGCGCAATCCCTATTCCGGCGCCTACTGCGCCGTGGTGGAGAGCGTGGCAAAGCTCACTGCCGCCGGCGCCGACCCCAATCTGGCCTATCTCACCCTGCAGGAGTATTTTGAGCGTCTGGGCAGCGACCCCAAGCGCTGGGGCAAGCCCTTTGCGGCGCTGCTGGGTGCGTATCAGGCGCAGATGGATCTGGACTGCGCTGCCATCGGCGGCAAGGACTCCATGTCCGGCTCCTTTATGGATTTGGATGTGCCGCCCACGCTGGTCTCCTTCGCCATTGCCCCCGCAAAGGCACAGGACATCATCTCCGGCGAGTTCAAGCAGGCCGGGCATCCCGTCTATCTCTTCTCCGCACCCAACGGCGATGCCGAAGCGCTGAAAGCTCTCTGGTCACAGTACCGCAGCCTGACCCAGTCCGGCAAGGTGTGCTCTGCGTGGGCATTGTCCGCAGGCGGCGTTGCCGAGGGCCTTATGAAGATGTCCTTCGGCAACGGAATCGGCTTTTCCGCCACTGGCGAGCTGGACGAGGAAGCGCTGTTTCATGTCAGCTATGGCTCCATTCTGGCCGAGCTGAGGGAGGAAATCCCCTTTGGCACAAAGCTGGGTGTCACAACCTCCGACGGCAGGCTGACACTGTGCGGCGAGGAGATAGAGGTCAGCGAGCTGTGCAGGATTTGGGAGGGTACGCTGGAGCAGGTCTATCCCACAAAGGCAGCCTCCTCCGATGCAAAGCCTGTCCCCCTCTCCTGCGATACCAGACCCGATTATGCCCCCGCTGTGAAAGCCGCCCGCCCCCGTGCGGTGATTCCCGTGTTCCCCGGCACAAACTGCGAGTATGACACGGCCAACGCCTGCCTGCGGGCAGGGATAGAGCCGGAAGTGGTGGTTGTGCGCAATCTGACCACCCGGCATCTTCTGGAATCGGAGCAGGAGATGGAGCGTGCCATCCGCAATGCCCAGATGGTGATTCTCCCCGGCGGCTTCTCCGGCGGCGACGAGCCGGACGGCTCCGGCAAGTTCATCGCCTCCTTCTTCCGCAATCCCAGAATCCGGGATGCGGTTCACGGGCTTTTGAAAAACCGGGACGGGCTGATGCTGGGCATCTGCAACGGCTTCCAGGCGCTGGTGAAGCTGGGACTGGTACCCTACGGCGAGATCCGTGATTTGAAGCAGACCGACCCCACCCTTACCTTTAACCTCATTGGCCGCCACCAGAGCAGATATGTGCAGACCAGAGTTGCCAGTGTGAAATCCCCGTGGATGCTGCTGTCCAAGGTGGATGATATTTACACCGTGCCCATCTCCCACGGCGAGGGACGCTTCACTGCCCCTGCGGACGTGATCGACCGGCTGGTGCAAAACGGACAGGTGGCCACCCAGTATGTGGATCTCTCCGGCAATCCCAGCATGGATGTCAGCTTTAACCCCAACGGCTCCGTCTGCGCCATCGAGGGTATCTTCAGCCCTGACGGGCGGGTGTTCGGTAAAATGGGGCATACAGAGCGCTGGAACCCCGGCGTAGCGAAGAATATCGCAGGCAATCTGGAAATGCCCCTGTTTGAGTCAGGCGCATTCTATTTTAAGTGATGGTAGGGACATGGAATACGATGCAATTATCTTTGATGTAGACGGCACCCTGTGGGATTCCCGTGCGCTGGTTGCCAGAGCGTGGAATCAGGGCATGAGGGAGCTGGAGGGGCAGGATCCCGGCTATACCGCCGATGACATGACGCCCCTGTTTGGCAACACTATGGAGCGCATCGCCCAGATGCTGTTCCCCCTGATGGAGGAGGAGCGCCGCCAGAAGCTGATGCTCCAGCTCATCCGCTATGAGGACGAGCTGCTCACCCACGAGAGCGGCACCTTTTACCCTGATGTCTCCGACACGGTGCGCCGGCTCCATAACCGCTATCCCCTCTATATTCTTTCCAACTGCCAGAGCGGTTATATTGAATCGGTGATGGATTTCGGCGGGTTCCGGGACTGCATCACGGATTGGCTCTGCTTCGAGGATACCCATTTGAGCAAGGGCGCCAATCTGCGCCAGCTCATGGCTCGCCACGGGCTGAGGCATCCGGTGTATGTGGGGGATACCGAAGGGGATTTCACCGCCTGCCGTCAGGCAGGGATTGATATGATCTTTGCCGCCTATGGTCTGGGTCAGGTGGAGGGACTGCCCACCATCACCCGCTTCTCTGAGCTGGACAGGATGCTCTAGGGTTTACTGCTTCCGCAGGATAAAACAGATTACCGCCGCAAACAGGGGCTGATGCTGCCTGTTTGCGGCGGTTTTCTGTCATACGAACCTGTTCAGCGCAGGGTCATAGTCGTATCCGATTGCGTGAAGGGTGTCTCTGATTGCGGACTCCTCTGCCTGTAAATCCTCGCACAGTGCGTCAAGGCTGGAATACTGATCTCTCAGCTTCGTATTGACAAAGCTGAGGAGAATCACAGGGTCTTTCGGCAGCATGGTATACCTCCTTTGTGAAAAGCCCCACCTCCGGGATGAGGCGGGGCTGTTTTTTTCGAGGGAGAGGAGGATTACTTCTCCACGACCTTCTTCAGGTGGACAAAGCGGGGAAGGCTGTTTTCCTTCTTCATCTGAATCTCGCCCTGAATCAGGGGCAGGGCGTACTTGATGAACTCGTCGGAGACATCGTTGCCCCGCTCATTGATCCACTCCACGGGAACCTTTTTCTCATAGTTGGCAACGGAGGAGAGATCCAGCAGCTCAGGCTCGCACTTGTAGCCGTTCTCGTCACGGGTGCACTTGAAGCCAACCATCTTGTCCGTAGTGCCGGAGACAGCCTCCTTCACAGCGGTCTGACCTGCCATGAAGGACTCGTCGGAGTCCGTCTGGGAGGCGCAGTGCTCTGCACAGCGCTGCAGCAGGCTCAGCTCGATGGGGCGAACCTTCACGCCCTCAATCTCCTTCTTCACCACGTCCGCCAGACGGGCAGCCAGACCGCCCAGCTGGGCATGGCCGAAGCCATCAGTGGCAGAGGTCTCCGCCTCGGAGACGAAACGTCCGTCGGCATAGTGGATGCCCTCGGAGACGGCCACCAGCACGTTCTTGTTCTCGTCCCAGATGCGCTTCACATCCTCGATGAACTCGTCCATCTTGAAGTCCACCTCAGGCAGATAGATCAGGTCGGGGCCATAGCCGGTGACCTTGGCCAGAGAAGCGGCACCAGCCAGCCAGCCTGCGTGACGCCCCATGATCTCCACGATGGTGACCTGTCCCTTGTCATAGACGTGGGCATCCTGATAGACCTCCACCATGGAGGTGGCAATATACTTTGCGGCAGAGGCAAAGCCGGGGCAGTGGTCTGTGCCGAACAGGTCGTTGTCGATGGTCTTGGGAATGCCCATGACACGGCAGTCATAGCCCACCTTCTTCATATACTTGGAGATCTTGTTGCAGGTGTCCATGGAATCGTTGCCGCCGTTGTAGAAGAAGTA
>CAJOOV010000073.1 GCA_905236265.1 uncultured Oscillospiraceae bacterium
GATAGCGCCCATGGGGCAGTTGCCAGCGCAGGTGCCGCAGGAGATGCAGGAATCAGCGTCGATGACGTACTGGGTATCGCCCTCGGAAATAGCGCCAACAGGGCAGCCCTCTGCACAGGTGCCGCAGGAAATGCAAGCGTCAGAAATAACATATGCCATGGTAAATTACCTCCTTGTTCTGATGAGCGTATTGTAGCACGCCCCAATGAAAAAATCAATAGAAAATCCGAAAAAAGTTGAATAAATTGTGGTTAGCATGGGCAAACTGGAACAAATGGAGGTAATTAGTTATGAAAAGATTGGAAAACAATAAACTGGGCAGAGAGTTAGCAGGAAAAAATGACACGGAGTTTTCCTCCTGCGTGACTCCGGACATCGGCGGGGGGAGGAGAAGCCTGCCCCACCCGGTGCGCTTTCCCCGGCGGGAGGAGAAAAGAGAGCCTTGACAATTCCCCTGCTATAGGGGGAAAATGAGTCCGGGAGATGATAGAAGCCATGCTGAAGATCGAGAGAATGCCGGAGGAGGAGCTGCCTGCTGCATGGGAGTCCATGGTGAAGGAGTTCCCGGACGACGAGCGAAAGCCGCTGGAGATGCTCCGACAGCAGACCCGTCAGGGGCTGATGGAGCCGTGGTGGCTCATGGAGGACGGACAGCGGCGGGGCTATGCCATGCTGCTGGCGGCTCCCGGCGAGAGGATGGTGCTTTTGGACTACCTCGCCATGCTGGAAAAGGGGAAGGGGTACGGCTCCGCCTGCCTGAGACTGCTGCAGCAGGCGTATCCCGGAGGGCTTCTGGTGGAGTCTGAGGCGGAGGAGCCGGGGCTGGAACCCTCTGAGGAGGAGAAGCGCCGCCGCCGTCTCGGCTTCTACCGCCGGGGCGGATTCGCCCCCTGCCGGTGGAGCGCCTGCGTCTACGGGGTCACATACCGGATTCTCGGCTGGTTCCCCTGTCCGCCGTCACGCTGGGAGGACAGGTGCAGGGAGGCGTATTGCACGCTCTACCGCAATCAGGTGCCCCGGACATGGCTGCGCAGCCACTTTGCCATATTGGAGGACGGGCAGGACAGGGACGCTCAGGACAAAAGCAGGTCGGCAATGCCCCGGTGAATCCGCTGCGCCACATCGGCGTTGTTCATGGCGTAGATATGAACGCCGTCCGCCCCCGCCTCAATGAGGTCACGCAGCTGCCCGATGGCATAGTCGATTCCGGCGCTGTACAGCCCCGCTTCGTCGTCCTGCCAGCGCACCAGCAGCCGGTGAAACGCCTCCGGCACCTTTGCGTCGGACAGCGCCAGCGTGCGGTCGATCTGGCTGCGGCGGACGATGGGCATAATGCCTGCGGACACGGGCAGGTCAATGCCCTGCTTGCGGATGAGGTTCATAAAGCGGTAGAAATACAGGTTGTCGAAGAACATCTGGGTAATCAGATGGGTCACGCCCTGCTCCTGCTTGATTTTCAGCTTGTCCACGTCGGCGCACAGGCTCTCCGCCTCCGGGTGTTTCTCCGGGTAGCAGGCGCCGGAGAGGCCGAAGGCGCCGTAGTGCCCCCGCACAAAGCGGGCAAGGTCGCTGGCATGTTCAAAGTCCCTGAACTGCGCCACGGCGGGATTCCGGTCCCCCCGGAGGAGCATGAGGTTTCGCACGCCGGCGGCGAAGAGCCGGTCCAAATTCTCCTCCACGCCCCGTCTGTCCGTGCCGATGCAGGTCAGGTGGGCCAGCGGCTCCAAATCCAACTGATTCTTCACATAGGATGCCACCTGACAGGTGGAAACGCCCCCTGTCCCGGAGCCTCCTGCGGAGCAGGTGATGCTGACGAAATCAGGCTGCAGGCCTTTGACCTGCTGAAGGGTGGTCTGCAGCTTCGGCCAGTTCAGCTCCTGCTTGGGCGGGAAAAACTCAAGGGAGAAGACACAGGGCTTTTGGGCAAACATTCTGCGGATGTACATGGAACACGCCTCCTGTCGCTTTGCTTTGATAAAGTATAATGCGTTGCGGGGAGAATTGCAACGCTTTTCTCTTGTGAGGCAGCGGGGGCTTTGCTATAATAGGACGCAGAAGAAGCCGGGCAGGCATCTGACCGGCGCAGAGGAATGAGGTGCAGGAATGATTCGACGCAGAGAAGAGGTGCGGGTGCGCACGGTGGAGCACGCCCAGCAGGGCAAGGGCAGCGTGGAGTTTCACGACTGGCTGCTGCCGGAGGAGGCAAAGGGACACGGGCGGGTGTTCAGCAAGGTGGTTTTGAAGCCCGGCTGTTCCATCGGCTTCCATCAGCATTTGCAGGAGTTTGAGGCGTACTATGTGCTCTCCGGCGAGGCGCTGGTGCGGGACGGGGAGCGGGAGGTGCTGCTGCACCCCGGCGATATGAACCTGTGTCCCGACGGGGGCTGGCACGGGGTGGAGAACGCCGGGGAGACAGATCTGGTGCTGATCGCCCTGATTATGAATCAGCTCCCATGAACAAGACGGAGTATCTCACCAGAGCCGCCCGCACCCCGGAGGAGCGGCTGCTGCTGGGCAGGGTGTGGGATCAGATGGACGCTGCCCAAAGGCGCAGCATTCCCCAGTATACCCACTTCCTCTCCCCGGAGGAGCAGCGTCTGGTGCAAAGCCTGCTCAACGCCGTGGGCGGCCCGCCCCACCGGTTCTGGGGCGGCTATGACGGGGCGCAGAGACAGATCTGCGTGTTTCTGCCCGACTGGCTGGAATTTGAGGACTGGGAGGAGCGCCCGGTTACTGCCCTTCGTGCCGCATGGTATGAGGGGGACAGCCTGAGCCACCGTGACCTGCTGGGGGCGCTCATGGGTCAGGGCATCAAGCGGGAGATGGTGGGAGACCTGCTGGTGGACCGGACAAGCTGCGATATTCTGGTGCTGGAAGAGCTCTCCTCCTACCTGCTGCAAAACCTGACCTCCGCCGGGCGGGCGAAGCTGAGCCTGTCCCCTGTGGGACTGGGGCAGCTCCATATCCCGGTGCAGGAGGTGAAGCGCATCCATGACACCGTGGCGGCGCTGCGGCTGGACGCAGTGGCAGCGGCTGGCTTCTCTGTGAGCCGGGCGAAAATGGCGGATTACATCCGTGCAGGACGGGTCAGCGTCAACTGGGCGGAGACAGACAAGACCGACTGCATCGTGAAGGAGGGGGACGTGATCTCCTGCCGGGGACTGGGACGGTGCCGTGTGGCGGAGACAGGGGGACTGTCCCGGAAGGGCAGAATCAATCTGGTAATGGAACGCTATCTATAGAGGGGAAACCGAATGGAACAGAAGAAAATTGACCGTATCAACGAGCTTGCCCACAAGGCCAAGGCGGGGGGACTGACCCCGGCGGAGATTGCCGAGCGGGACAGCCTGCGCCGGGAGTACATCGACGCAGTGAAGGCGTCTCTGGTGGGGCAGCTGGAAAACACCTATATTGTGGACGAGCAGGGCAACAAGCGTCCCCTGCGGAAAAAGGGTCATTCCGGCCAGCCCTGCTGACGGGAAAACAGAATCAAAAAAGAGCGTGCGGCCACTCAGCGGAATCTGCTGAATGGCCGCACATTTTTTATAGGTCAGCCCTCTCCCTCAAGGAAATAGGTGGCCTCCATGTCCGCCACGCTCAGGGCGAAGGCGAGGGGATAGAACTGGAAGGCCTTTCCCACGCTGCCCTTGTCCTCCGGGCCGGAGAAGCCCATGTGATAGCGGATGGCGAAGGCCTCCTCACGGGTGAGGCGGAGATAGCCGTTGACAATGTACACGCTCTTCTCCCCGTGGCCGTAGGGCATGGGGTCGTCAAACTGGTAGGAGGGCACCTTTGTCCACTGCCCGTCCTCTCCCTTCACGTTGCGGAAGGTCTTTTTGTAGCACCCCGCCTTGCACACGTCGTGGAGCAGCGCCACAAGGGCAACCGTCTCGTCGCTGTACTCCAAACCGTACAGCTCGTTGACCCGCTCCCGGCTGAGATAGTCCACAAGGCAGTGGTACACGTTCAGGCTGTGCTCACACAGTCCCCCCTCATAGGCGCCGTGATACCGGGCGGAGGCGGGGGCGGTGAAGAAATCGCTCTTGTTGGTGAGATAGTCCAGCAGGGCATCCGCACCCTTGCGGGTGATGTGCTGCTGGTACAGCTCCACAAATTCTTCCTTACAGGACATGGTCGTTCCTCACTTTCTCACGCCGGGCATCAGCCCGCCGATGACCGTCTCCATCAGCCGTCCGAGAAACAGGGCGTGCTCCACGCCTCTGCGTCCGCACTCCAGCGCCGCATCCTCTGCGGGGTCGTAGCCCAGCAGCCTTGCCGTCTCCCTTGCAAGGGCGAGGGGGGTCAGGGTGGCATCCCTGCCCAGAATATAGCAGGCGGCGTTGGCGCTCTCCTGTGCGGAGACATCCTCCGGGGCGCGATAGCTGTCCCCGGTGCCGCTTCTGCGAAACTCCCGCCACCGGTCAGGGTCCTGAGAGCCCTGCCAGAAGAAACTCAGCTCCCCCTCACGGGTGACACGCAGTCCCAGAGCCATCCACAGCTTTTCGCACATCCGGCGAAGCTCGTCGTCCTGTGCATCCAGCCCCATCAGCTCCAGCAGCCGGGTGGCAAGCTGGTTTCGGGAGATGGGCGCTTCCTGCTGCAGAATCTCGTCCACGATCCGGGTGATACGGCTGCGGAAGGAGGGGTTGGAAACCTCCCCGGCACGAATGCCCATCACCGCAAGGCTGGCGGGACGGTACAGAGGAACCTCCGCCTCCGGCTCCGGCATCCGGGCGGGGGCAGGGCGCTGCTTTTGGGGGATATGCTCCATGATCTGGCACAGTCCGTCCAGCACCTCCCTCGTGCTGCGCCACCAGTCCATTGCCCAGACCCGGCAGAGCTGCCAGCCCCGCTCCTGCAAAAGCTGGGTGCGGCTGACCTCCCGCTCCTCCGTGCGGCAAAGGGCGCTGTAGTGGGCATCGTCCAGAAGAATGCCCAGAAGGGGTCTGTCCGGCTGCTCCTTCAGGGCAACCTGAACGGAGATGGGCTGCGGGCCGGGGGAGGCGGCGTAGCCCGCCTTGTTCAGCCCCATGCAAAGCTCCTGCTGGATCCTGTTTTCCACCGGATAGTCCCGGTGGGGCAGCGCCTTCCGCCTGAGATAGTCCAGCCACTCCGGAAAGGCGGGAAAGCTGGGGGCGATGGTTGCCAGATCGTCCTGATCCATGGAGGAGAACACCAGCACGCCCTCCCTTCCGGCGGAGACCGCATCGGAGATCATGTGCCACCCGTCCCACTGGGCGGCAATGCGGGCGGCGGCAAGAGCCTGCTCGGAATGGTCGCTGGCGAGGGTGAGGGAGACAAGAGCCAGCTCATAACGCCCGCTGATGACCTCCTCCGGCGCAGCCACCTCCACCCGGCGCAGGGCGGCAGCCAGCTCCGGCTGCTCGGAGGCAGTGCGCCCCAGAAGCAGGCGCAGCAGGGAGCGCTGCTGCCATGTCATAGCCACAATGCCGATGCTGCGCCTGCCCCGGTTCAGCTGGCGGAGAAGCTCGTCAATGACGGACTCCGCCTCTCCCAGGTTGGAGCCCTGCTCCATGCGCCCCAGCACCGGATGATAGGAGAAGAGAAAGTCGTCCGGGCGGGCGGTGGGCAGACAGCGGGTGCC
>CAJOOV010000074.1 GCA_905236265.1 uncultured Oscillospiraceae bacterium
CAAAGGCAAAGGAAATCATCACCAATCCGGAGATCATTGCCATCAATCAGGATCCGGAGGGGAGAAGCTGCTACCAACTGGATGTCTATGGCAACCCGGATGCCTTCGTGCTGGTACGGCCTTTGTGCGGCGGAGAATACGCCGTCGGCTTCTTCAACTTTGGCGACGCACCCTTCAACGTCAGTCTGGATTTCTGGGATATGGGGCTTTCCTCCGCCGCCGGATACGGAATGAACATCCGGGATTGCTACTGCCATGAGGATTTAGGCGTTCACAGAGAGTATTTTGCGCCTCTGGTGCCGCCCCACGGTTCCCGGGTATACCGGTGTAAGGTGACGGCGCTGTGAATCACTTGTGTAAGAACTGCGGCGCAGCGCTGTGCAGCGATGAGACAGCCCTTTACCGGAAACTGATCTTTCGGGCAGCGACGGAATATCTGTGTATGGACTGCCTTGCCGTGGAGCTGAGAACCAGCCGGGAAAAGCTGCAGATGCTGATCGACTACTATCACAGAACCGGGATTTGCAGCCTGTTTGCAAAGGACTGCTGAAGGGTAATGCACTTAGCGGCAAAGCGTTACGATGTTTAACGATTCTAAAAGGAGCGGCCTTGCGGCCGCTCCTTTGCTGTCACAGAGGTCAGGTTTCCCTCACGGAATCGTCTTTCCCTTTAAATCCGTCTCATGCTCTTGACAGGGGGAGCTTTATCAAGTATCGTTAAACAAAAAAGTAGCAGTCGTCAGGAAGGTAGACCCAACAGGCTGAAAACATCGGTCTGGATGCAATAATGACAGAGGGAGGTTATGAGACAGGTTGGAGAGGCAGCAATGGATTACCCGCCTGAGATTGATAGCATACTTGATACCAGAAAGAGAAAGGACTGATTCCGATGAATAAGGCAATGCGTGTGCTCACCATGCTTCTGGCAGTGTGTACTGCCCTGAACATGGTGAGCACCGCTGCTTTTGCCGCCAGTGTCTTTACGGTCAAAATTCCGGTGCAGTACGGACAGACCGAGGCGCGAGGAGTAATCAATTACATCAACACCTATCGCAGGAGTAAACTGAAATATGACTACCAGCTGGAACAGGCCGCCATGCAGAGAGCTGCAGAGGTCGCCATCTACAGCTCCCACAACAGACCGGACGGCTCAGACTACAAAACAGCGTGTCCGGGGAGAACCGACAGCAGGGCGGAATGTCTCTCGCTGGGCGACTACACCGCTGCAAGCGTGGTCTACAGCATGATGGTCTCCAACGACGGGCACTGGGAAATCCTGATGGATAAGCGGTATAACGCAGTGGGCGTGGGGCACGCCGTCGTGGACGGCATTCACTACTGGGCGCTGGAATTTGGCTCCAAGGTGAGCACTGCAAAAGCGACGGCGGCCAACAACAGCAGCACAACGGTTCCCGCACGGGTGTCCACCGCCTGCGTGAAGGTACAGCTTCGAGCGGCGCAGACGCAGATCACCGCCACGCAGGGGCAGACCCTTGCACTTCCCGCCGCCTATCTGATCTTTGACACCCTGATGGGAAAGGTCTATATCCCCGCCCAGCCCACATGGCAGAGCGGGAATGCCGCCGTTGCCACTGTCTCCGGCAGCAAGGCCACAGCGGTAAAGACCGGCGCAGCCAAGCTGGCGGCAAAGGTCTCCTCGGACGTGAGCACATCCCTTACCATGAAGGTGCAGCCCAGCGCCATGGAGCGGGCGGTCATCAAGTTGTCCGCATCCTCCTTTATCTACAGCGGTAAGGCTGTAAAGCCCACGGTCAAGGTGAGCGTGGACGGGAGAACCCTTGTTCAGAACAGAGACTATACCCTGTCCTACGCCAATAACACAAAGGCCGGAACAGGCAGCGTCACTGTGACAGGAAGGGGCAGCTATGGGGGCAGCGTGGTAAAAACCTTCCAGATTTATCTGAAAAAGCCGGAGGTCTCCAGACTTGAGAACACTGCCAGCGGTATTAAGGTCACATGGAAGGCTGTCACCGGAGCTGCAAAATACCGGGTCTTTGCGCAAGACAGCAAGGGGACATGGAAGAAGCTGGGCGACACGGCCTCCACCTCCCTGACTGTCAAGGGCTATGACGGGAAAAACCCCTTCAAGAGCGGAGTCAGATACGCCTTTTCCGTCCGCTGCATCAGCGGGGACGGAAAGACATTTACCAGCGACTTCAACAAAACCGGAAAGTCCGTGCTCTGCCTGCTCTCGCCCTCTGTCTCCAAAGCGGCCAGCTCCGCAAAGGGAAAGGTAGCCGTCTCCTGGGGCAAGGGCGCCGGCGCTGTGGGCTATCAGCTCCAGTACACCTATGACAAGAACTGGAAGCGGGGAGTCAAGACCCTCACCGTCTCCAAGGCATCCACCTGCAGCACTGTCATCAGCGGCCTTACCAAAGGCAAGACGGTTTATATCCGCCTTCGCAGCTATGCCAAGGACGCAGGCAAGATGGTCTATGCGCCGTGGAGCGCAGTGAAAAAGGCGTCCGTCACGAAATAAAGTCATCTTAAACGCTGAGAAGCTGCTGCGGCCTTTGGGGCTGGAGCAGCTTCTTTTTGCCTGCAAGTGAGGGAAATCCGGCGGCTTTGAAGGGGGAATTTTGCACTATTCCGAAAACGGCGGCAGCAGTCATGGAAAGGATTGTGACACATTGCCCTTCGCTCTCTCAGAAACAGGGTGGAAAAATCTGCTGAAAAGTGGTATACTCCCTTCTGTACATTCTTGCAGGGCATCCGTGAAACAGCTTTGCAGAACGGAGTGATAGAGTGAGTATATATGATTCGATGCTTTGGAAGACCCTGAAGGCGAAAGCGGAGGAAGCCATTGACGCTCCCCGTGGGAAACGCAAAACGCCGAAGGGCTATCTGGACGGGGTCTGTAACATATGTGACTATGCGCTGGAACGGGCGGGGCAGATTACGCTGACCTTCCCCATGTATACCCCTCACGATGAAGGGCATATCTGTACGGTGCTTGCCATCATGGCGGAGCTTCTGGGGGAACGCATAGACGAGCTTACACGGGACGAGGCGGCCATGCTCCTGCTCGCCGCCTGCTGCCATGACATGGGCATGAGCTTTACCGAGGCGGAACAGCAGGCGCTGCTGGAGGACAGGGAGCGGCTGGACGCCTATCTGAACAGCCGTCCCAGCGACTATGTTCAGGCCTATCGGAAGGGCACCGGGGAGCCGGAGATGAGCGATGCCATGCTGGGGGACTATATGCGCAGTATCTGCCGGGAGCGTCTGGTCGAGCTTCTGGGCGAGGTGGAGTGGCCGAAGGCGCTGACGGGACGGGTGGATCGGGAGGAGCTGATTGCCGTCTGTCTGAGCCACGGGGAGACGGTCTCCGTGCCGGAGGGGCTGAATTCAGCCTCTGACGCTGACCTGCGATTGTGCGCAGTGCTGCTGCATCTTGCGGACATTCTGGCCTTCGACACGGCACGCGCCCCGGAGGCGGTCTATGAATACTGCGGCTTTGACAGTCGAAACGGCTCGGAGACTGTCATCAGCCGGGAGGAGTGGGAGCGCCACAGCGCCTGCCTGCGCTTCGATTTCTCCCATCTGGGGGAGCGCAGCATGGCCTATGACATTCCCTATACTGCCCGCTGCACCTCCCCGCAGGTGGAGCAGAGTATCAGGAGCTATCTGGACTGGACGGATCAGGAGCTGATTCACTGTAATCAGGTGCTGCGCCGCTTTGACGGCCATCTCAGGGGGCTGATTCTTCCGGCGAAGATTCAGCGCAATATCACGGCGGACGGCTATGTGTCCGGAGAGTACCGCCTGACGATGGATCAGTCTCAGGTGCTGAATCTGCTGGTGGGAGAGGATTTGTACGACGACCCCTCTGTCTTTGCCAGAGAGCTGATTCAAAACGCCATTGACGCCGTGCGCACCCGGCAGAAGCTGGACAAAAACCTGCCCAAGGACTGGAAGCCCCAGATCAATATCCGCACATGGATGGACGAGGAGGGCTACCACTGGTTCCGCATTGAGGACAACGGCACCGGCATGACGGAGGACATCATTCGCAACCATCTTCTCAAGGTGGGCAGCTCCTACTATACCTCTCCCGCCTTCCAGCAGGAGAAGCTGCGCTGCAACGTAGGGGAGGAGTATACCCCCATCAGCCGCTTCGGCATCGGCATTCTCTCCTGCTTTATGGGGGATGTGGCGCACAACCGGGTGGAGATCAGCACAAAGCGCTTTCAAAACAGCGACACGGTTCACCCCGCCCTGAGACTGCGCATGGACGGGATGAGCAGCTGCTATGTGCTCACCAGAAGCGGGGAGCACAGCGCCGCACCCATGGTGGGACAGACGGACAGCGAGCGGCAGGAATACCTCACTGAGGCGGGCACGGTTGTCGCCGTGCGAACCAATCTCTATCAGAACGGCAAGTACAGAGGCTTTCGGGAGATTGTGGACGAGTATGTGCTCTATCCTCCTGTCCCCATTCATTATGACGGCCCGGAGGGGGAGAAGGACTATATCACCGAGGGCGCCCTTATGAAGCAGGTTCACGCCATTCAGGCCGCCGGGGAGAAGGACAGCAGCCGATTCCTCTTCCGCCTCTCCGAGGCGCAGATCGAGCAGCTTCGCCGGGACTGCCCGGAGATGGTGATCGAGCAAAGCCCGGTGGTCCATCTGGGCGTCATCTCTCTGGAGGAGAGCGACAAGCGCTCCAAGATCACCGGCGCCGTTGTCACGGCAAAGGTGAGCGAGGGAATCGGGGAGTTCACCGTCAGCGTGGATGGCAGGGAGCATACCGTGGAGGTGTCCCTGAGTGCGAACATAGACCGGAACGATACGCTGACTCTGAAAGTCGCCCTGTATGAAAACGGCCTCAACGGCATTGATTTCGACACTTGGGGACGGCGCAGCGAGTGGGCGTTCCCCCTGTGCGGCCTGCGCTCCCATAAGTGGCTGGGAAAGTACATCAGACTCATGGACAATAGCTTCCGCTGCTTCAGAATTGCCCACAACGGTATCCGCTGCAAGTGCGGGATAGACGACGGCAACAGCACGGTGCTGCTTCTGCGGGACGACTACCGGCCTGAGCTGGGTATGGAGCGGGACGAGATTCGCAGGCTGCCTGTGGAGGCGTATATTGATTTGGAGCTGATTCGCCGTCAGGCGAAGCGGAAGGGCTATTCCATTCTGGGAGACCTGTACCGCTGGGGCTCTGCGCCCTACCAATCCCTGACGGCAAAGGCGTATCTGGCGCTTTTGCAGCGCCGTCCTGACTTTGCCCGGCGCATGTCCGTCTCTACCGTTCACGGGGAGCTGACGCTGGAGGAGCTTGCAGAGGAGATCCGCCAGTATCCCACCCACAATCTGGGCGTGTTTGAGATGCAGTATCTCCGGGAGATACTGGACAGAAGCAGCCTCTCCCGCCTTGTCATGGCGCATCTTCAGAGCATGTTCACGGTGACAGTCCGCTTTGGAGGCTTTGGAGCCAGCATCCGCATCAAAAGAGCGGCGCAGGCACCCTTCCACGCCAACTGGGATGCCTTTCCCCCGGCGTTTTTCCTCCCCCCGGAGGACGAGGACTGCCCGTATCTGACCACAAAGGACAGCGCCATGCGCGCCGCCTGCTGCGCCAGCCACCGGATTGCCCGCTTCATGCTGGACAATGCGGACGCACTGCAGCGGCGCACCCCCGGCGTGTTCCGGGAGATGCTCAACAGCCTTGCCAGAGACAGCGCAGAGGAGATGATTCCCCGCATCAACGGCCTGCTGCGTTTCCTGCGGGAGCTGCCCGGCACGCCCATTCCTGTCTCTGACGACCTGATGCTCACGGAGCGGGATTTCTGCATCTGATACGAAAAACCAACAAGAGCTGTCTCAAAGCGGCGAAGGTGCCGCCGAGAGACAGCTCTTTTTTGCGCAGCAGGCCGTCTGCCCCGTGCCGGATTCTTCCCCGGCGAGGGTGAAAACCAGATTATCCCTTGCAAAAACCGGTATCCTATGATACTATTCTGTTAAATGATTGATTTGCACGAAATTGAGGACAATATTTCACGGGCGGTGATACAAAATGGACAAGGACAACGAAATGACAGACCGTGGGGATACCGGCAGCGTGCGCCCCGGCGGCGGCTGCATGGGCACACCGGCGGCAGGGAAGGGGAGAGGAGAGGAAGGGAGCGGCACGAACCGCTTTTCCCACATCGCACAGGCGCTGGCACGGGAGTATACAGACCTGTTTTACGTCAATATGGAAACAGGGGAGTATACGGAATACCACACCGATGACTCATTCGGCGTGTTGACGCAGGCACGCAGTGGCACGGACTTTTTTGGAAGCTGCAGCCGGGAGGTAAAGACAAGGGTTCATCCGGAGGATCAGGCGGCATTTCTGAGGACGATGAACAGTGCGTTTCTCACGAAAGCGCTGGCAGAGAGCGGGATCGTGGAGCTGACCTATCGCAGAATCAAGGGGGAGCGGACGTTTTATGCAAGGATGCGGGTCTCCCGGATTGAGGGCGATGGGCGGGTGATCGTGATCGCCGTGTCGGACGTGGACGAGCTGATGAAGAAGCGGCAGGCGGAGGAGCGGATTCAGGAGGAGCGGATCATCTATGCCCGCCTCCACGCCCTCACCGGGAATTTTATCTGTGTCTATGTAGTTGACCCGGAGAGCGGGCGCTACCGTGAGTTCAGCGCCACGGACGACTATGTGGAGAGCTTTGCCCAGGCCAAGGAGGGCACGGATTTCTTTACCACCCTCAGGGCAGCGGCGCAGGAGTATGCCCACCCGGATGACATAGACCGTGTCCTCTCTATGCTGAACAAAGAGACTGTCATGGGGGAAATCGGGCGAAGCGGCATCTTCACCATAGTATACCGCCTGATGATGGACGAAAAGCCCCGCTATGTCCAGATGAACGCCGCTGTCGTGGAGGAGCGGGAGGGGCTGCGCCTGATTCTGGGGCTGAACGATATTGACGCCCAGTACCGCCAGCGCCAGACCAATCAGGAAATTGCCCGCCAGCGGGAAATCTATAACCAGATCACTGCCAGCCTCACGGAGCAGTATGACACCCTGTACTATATTGACATTGGGGACAGCACTTATATCGAAATCTCCTCCACGGACGAGTATAAGAGACTGAACGTCCCGGCCACCGGAAACGATTTCTTTGCCGAGAGCAGGAGAAGCATCCAGAAGCATGTACACCCGGAGGATCAGGACAAAGCCCTGAGCCTGCACTACAAGGATGTGATGCTGGAAAACCTGAAGGAGCGCAGCTCCTTTTCCATGGCATGGCGTCTGGTGGTAAACGGACAGGTCAGGCATATCCGCCACACGGAGATTATGGCAAGGGACAAAAAGCATATTATCGTCTGCATCAAAAACATTGACGAGGAGGTGCGTCTGGAGCTGGCCATGAGGGCGGACCGGAAAAGGAGCGTCACCTATACCCAGATTGCCGAGCGGCTGGCAGATCACTATGACCTGATTTATTACATCGACTGCGTAAGCTCCCATTATACCGAGCTGTCCACGAAGAAGAAATCCGGAAAGCTGAAGGTGCAGGACGAGGGAGAGGACTTCTTTGCCGCCGCCGTCCGGAATCTGGACAGGCTCATCTACTCTGAGGACAGGGGCAGAATACGCCTGTTTCTGGACAGGGATTATCTCATCTCCCAGCTGGAGGGCAGAAGGCAGCTCACGCAGGATTACCGTATGCTCATAGAGGGGGGAAAGACCCAGTATACCCGCATGTCCGTGACCTATTCCTCTGACCACAGCCATTTCATCATCTGCATTGAAAACCGCGAGGAGGATGTTCGCCGGGAGAAGGAGCATCTGGCTGCCCTGTCTCTGGCCAATGAGATGGCAAGACGGGATGAGCTGACCCATACAAGAAACAAAACTGCCTATCACGAGATGGAGAGCGAGTTGCAAAGACGTATGGATGAGAAGGGGGAGCCCTTCGGCATGGTGGTGTGTGACATCAACGGTCTGAAGCTCATCAACGATACCGAGGGACACAAGGCGGGAGACCACTATATCAAAACCGCCTGCGCCCTGATCTGCCGGATATTCCAGCGCAGCCCGGTTTTCCGCATCGGCGGGGATGAATTTGTCGTGGTGCTCACGGGAGAGGACTATGCAGGCAGGGAGGAGCTGCTCTCCGGGCTGAGGAGGCAGGTGGAGGAGAATATCCGCATCGGAGAGGGGCCTGTGGTGGCCTCCGGCATGGCGGAATACCGGCCTGACGGCGACAGGCGTGTGGAGGATGTGTTCAACCGGGCGGACAACTGGATGTACGCTGACAAGACCCGGTTAAAGGAGCAAAAGCTGGTTCAGGAAAGCCGCTCCTTTATGGACACATCGGTGCTGCGGAGCATCAGCGAGGAGCGGCGGAATAAGCTGGATGCCCTGTACAAGGCGTTCGACGTGGTTTCCGAGGGAACCTATGTGTTCCTGTGCGATATGAAATACGACTTCTCCCGCTGGTCGAAAAATGCGGTGGACACCTATGGCCTGCCGTCGGAGTATATGTACGGCGCCGGGGACATCTGGGAAAACCAGATTCACCCAGAGGACAGAGCGGCCTACCACAAGGGCATTGACGAGATCTTCTCTGGCATTGCCGCAGGCCATGACATGCAGTACCGGGCAAAGCGCATCACGGGAGAATACGACGTGTGTACCTGCCGGGGCGTGGTCATTCGAGACCCCTCCGGCGAGCCGGATTACTTTGCCGGAACCATCCGCAACCACAACATTCAGGGGCATATGGACACGCTCACCGGCTTTCGGAACCAGTACGGCTTCTTTGAGGATCTGGACGGGTATATCAAGCGAAACTCCAGAATCAGCGTCCTCCTGTTCGGCATCAGCAGATTCTCCGAGATCAACGAGATGTACGGCTACCACTTCGGCAACCGGGTGCTGCAGCTCTACGCCAGAGAGGTGTTCCGGCTGACAGGAAACTATGGGCATACCTACCGGATTGACGGGACAAAGTTTGCGGTCATCAGCAATACCCTCTCTGTTGCAGAGCTGGAGGAGGGCTATAACCGCTTCCGCGGGATGCTCCACGAGGGCTTTCAGGTGGACGGCAAAAAGCTGCTGCTGGAGCTGCACTGCGGGGCGCTGCGGGTGGACAGCTTTGCCACTGACTCCCAGACGGTGTACGCCTGCCTGAACTATGCCGATGAGGAATCCAAGATTCACAAGCACGGGGATCTGGTGGAGTTCCAAAACAATCTGAACGAGGAGAACCATCAGAGGCTGGAAAAGCTTTACGCCATCCGGGCATCCATCACCCACGGCTACGAGGGCTTCTATCTGCTCTATCAGCCCGTTGTGGATGCCAAGTCGGGGCGGCTGGTGGGAGCAGAGGCCCTTCTCCGGTGGAAGAATCAGCACTACGGCATGGTTCCCCCGGATCAGTTCATCCCCTTCCTGGAGTCTGACCCCCTGTTTCCCCAGCTGGGAGAGTGGATTATCCGGGAATCCATTCTGGCCGCCAAGCAGATTCTCAGACGCCGTCCCTGCTTTGTGATGAACGTCAACCTCTCCTATTCCCAGTTGGAGAGGGCGGATTTTGTGGACATGATGCAGCGCATTCTCACGGAGCTGGAATACCCCCCGGAGCATCTCTGCCTTGAGGTTACAGAGCGGTGCAGGCTGCTGGATCTCCAGCTTCTGAAAAACGTGCTGGCAAGAATGAAGGCCATGGGCGTTGTGATTGCGCTGGATGACTTCGGAACCGGCTTCTCCTCCGTGGGGATTTTGAAGGAGATACCCCCTGACATTATCAAGATCGACCGCAGCTTTGTGCAGAGAATTGAGGCAAACGAGACGGACAGGCAGGTCATCCAGAATATTGCCGACCTTGCCTCTATCTTTGGCGCAAAGGTGTGCGTGGAGGGCATTGAGACAGGGGATATGCGGGATATTCTAAACCGCTTCCATGTGGGGAGCTTCCAGGGCTATTACTTTGCAAAGCCCCTTTCACTGGAGGATTTTCTGGAGTGGGAGAGGACATTTCGGGAGAAATAACCGTCCAACCGTTTAAATACGGGGGAACGGAAGCACTGGCAGTTGTGCATATTGTATAAAATGCGCCCTGTTATTTTTGGCGGCTCAATGGAGCGGGATGTGTTATAATAAGTCTATATTGTCTCTGGTGGAGGTCACTATGCAAAGCTGCAGGAACGAAACAGATTACCGCCTTGAGCTCCTCTCCGCCCATGATGAAGCGGAGCATTTCCAGCAGGAAACCGAGCTGCTTTATGTCCTGCATGGAACAGCGGATGTGCGCCTTGAGTCGGAGCGTTTTCAGCTCAGGCAGGAGGATATCCTTGTTATCAACCTAAATAAGCGTCATTCCCTGAGACTGGAGGGAGATTCTCTTGTCTGCCGCCTCGTGATTCCCTATGCTCTGCTCACGCACTATATCGGGCAGGACTATATCATGTTCTGGTGCAATACCACGCAGGACAGCAACGAGAATTACCATACCCTTCGTGTGTGCCTGCGCCAGATGCTGAACTGCATGATAAAACAGCCCAACGCACCCAATCCCATGACTACCAGCTATTTCTATGAGCTGTTTCACTGCCTGTGTGAGCACTTTCTGGTGGACAGCGGGGACGAGCGGTTCCAGCAGGAGCAAAACAGATTCGACAAGCGGATGAATGAGATGATCCTCTTTGTAGAGGAGCATTATACCGAGCATATCGGCCTGAACGATCTGGCCGATCGCCTCCACCTCACCTACTCCTACCTCTCCCGGCATTTCAAGAAGGTTTTCGGGATGAACTTTCTGGAGTATGTCAATAAGGTCAGGCTCCATCATGCGGTTGAGGATCTGCTCTATACCGACAAGCCCATCACCCGTGTGGCGGTGGACAACGGATATGTGAACTCCTCCACCCTGAACAAGGCTTTTAAAGAGGCCTATCAGATCACACCCTCCGCCTATAAAAGCCAGATGCTCCGGCAGGGACAAAGCCCGGAGCACCAGATTTCCCAAAAGCAGGCCATGTACCGTCAGGTGCGGGAGTACCTTGCGGAAAAGGGCGTGGAACGCCGGCAGCTCAGCAGCATCCAGCGTTTTTCCGTGTGCGTGGATGGGGCACACAAGGAGGGCTATACCAAAAACTGGATGGAAATGGTCAATCTCGGGCGGGCAAGCGATTTGCTGAAGGCAAAGGTTCAGGAGCAGACGCTGCTGCTGCGGGACAAGCTGGGGTTCCGGTATGTGCGCTTTTGGAGTCCCTTCAACCATGATATGGAGTTAAGATCCGCTCACGATATTGAGACGCTGAATTTTGACAGACTGGACGAGGTGCTGGATTTTCTGGTTTACAACAACCTGATTCCCTTTATTGAATTGGGAGACAAACCCATTATTATCTCCAAAACCACAGTGGATACCATTCGCATCGACCACGGCGAGCCTGTTTTCAACACCCTTTCGGAATTTCAGACCGTTCTGGAGCAGTTTTTCCACCACATTATTACCCGCTACCGGGCGGAGCAGGTTCGCAAGTGGCGCTTTGAATGCTGGATGGACGAGCGCACCGGGCGGCAGACGGAGCCGGTTTCCTATTTCGAGATTTTTAACGCCACCTGCGAGGTAATCCGCAGAATCCTCCCGGATGCGGTGGTGGGCGGCTGCGGAATGAAGTGCAATGATGCGGCAATGGCATCCTTCCTGACTGCATGGATGCAGGAGCCATACCAGCCGGACTTCTTCTCTGTCTATTCCTACCCCTATGAGCCCTGCGAGGTTTCCAACGGGATGACAAATTATACCCGGATTTCCACCGACAGCCAGTTTTTAAAGCACAATCTGATGAACACAAGGCGGCTGCTGCAGGAGCTGGGCATGAATATCCCGGTGTATGTCACGGAGTGGAACTGCACGGTTTCCAGCCGGAATTATCTCAATGATACCTGCTATAAGGGCACCTACCTGTTGAAAAACATTATTGAAGTGCTGGGAGAAACAGAGGTTCTGGGCTACTGGGCAGGATCGGATCTGGTGAGCACCTACTACGATTCCAAGAACATCCTCAACGGCTGTCCGGGGCTGCTGACCAAGGACAATATCTGCAAGCCCGCCTATTACGCCTACCGTTTCCTGCACCGCATGGGAGCCTATCTGGTGGAGACGGGGGATAATTATCTCATTACCACCAGCGGTCATTTCAGCTATTACATCATCTGCCTGAATTATCATCCCCTGAACTACCGCTATTACCGCAAGCCGGAGAATGAGCATACGGTTCGGGATATTCTGGCGCTGTCAGAGCATAACTCCTCCATCCGCATGAGCTTCCAGTTGAACAACCTCCCGGATGACCGCTATGCCATCAAAACCTCCAACATCAGTCCCCACTACGGCAGTGTGCTGGACGAGTGGGTACGCCTGAACACCATGACCAATTTCCGTCAGGAGGATATCGACTATCTGAAACGAATCTGCACGCCACATATGTCCATTCAGGAGATGGAGACAAAGGCCGGGCAGCTCCGCTTTGAGCTGGAGCTGGAGCCGGAGGAAATCGCCCTGATTCACATTTACCACAAGTTCTGACTGCCCCGGCGCATCCGTCTGCGCCGCCGTACCGGGAGGGCAAAAACCGGAGGCGATTTTTGCCCACGGCGGGGGAGAGGCGGGCAGAACTTGGAAACAGGGCAAAAGCTGACAGCGAATCAGCGCAAATCTGTTCTTTCTGATGAGCGGAAGGTTTCGTACAATACAGACACGCAAGAAGAGAGGAAATCTTCCCGGTCACTGCTTTTCAGCCGGGGGCGTGTCTGGATGATCGAAGCATCCGGTCACAGCCTGCTGTGAAAAGCGTGGCCAACAGCTCAAACAGAAAGGAATGCAGACATGAACAACGAAAAAAAGCTCTCCTGGGGCAGCATCATCGGCTACGGCTTCGGTGAAGCCGGTACGCAGTTCTCCTGGACCCTGATCTCCAACTACCTCACCGTTTTCTACACCGACGTTGTGGGACTGACCCCGGTGGTCATCTCCACCATCATGCTGGTAGCCCGTATCTGGGATGCCATCAACGACCCCATGTTTGGCACCATCGCCGAGCGTCACACCCACACCCGCTGGGGACGCTTCCGCCCCTACATCATGTTCGGTGCCCCCATTCTGGCGCTGACCAACTGCCTCACCTTCCTGAATCTGGACATCTCCAACGGTGCCAAGTCCTTCTGGTGCGGTCTGACCTACATCCTCTGCGGCATGGCCTACACCGCCGTGAGCATCTCCGTAGGTTCTCTGGCCAACTGCATGACCACCTCCAACCACGAGCGCGTCACCCTGAACTCACCCCGGAACATTCTGGGCAACGTGGCGGCCATGATTCTCTCCGCCTGCACCATGCCCATTATCCTCTTTTTCGGCAACGGCTCCACTG
>CAJOOV010000075.1 GCA_905236265.1 uncultured Oscillospiraceae bacterium
GCTGAGTAAGCCCTGTGTTTCAGACAGATACAATCCACTTCCCCCATTGTGGCGGGCGGCGGCGTATGCCGCCGCCCATATCTGCCGTTTTTCACATGAAATACCAATTTGGAAAGGAAGATTCATTATGACACACAAGCTGCAAAATCCCATCATCCCCGGCTTCTACCCTGACCCCTCCATCTGCCGGGTAGGCGAGGACTTCTATCTGGCCTGCTCCAGCTTTGAACTCTCTCCCGGCGTACCCATCTTCCACAGCAAGGATCTGGCACACTGGGAGCAGATCAGCTACGCCATCGGTCCGGAAAACGGCTTTGTCATGGAAAAGGGCAGCATGGTAGGCGGCGTGATGGCTCCAACCCTGCGTTATCACAACGGCCTGTTCTACATCCTCAACACCAACTTTGCCGACAAGGGCAACTACATCGTCACGGCGGAAAACCCTGCCGGCCCATGGTCCATGCCCCACTACTTGGAGGATGTGCCCGGCATTGACGCCTCCATCTTCTTTGACGACGACGGACAGTGCTACATCATGGGCACCGGAAATGTCTGGGACAACGGCGCAGGACAGATGGAGCGGGGTATCTGGCTGGCAAAATACGACATTGAGCACTATAAAATGGCCGGGGAGCCCTTTACGATCTTCAACTCTGCCCTTCGGGTTGGCTCTGCACCGGAAGCACCTCACCTTTACCACATCGGGGACTATTACTACCTGATGATCGCCGAGGGCGGCACAGAGCACTACCATGCGGTGATGGTTGCCCGCAGCAAGGAGCTGTTCACCTTCTATGAGGGCTGTCCCGCCAACCCCGTGCTGACCCACCGTCACATGGGCTTCCGCTCTCCCCTTATCAACATGGGTCACGCCGACTTTGTGGACCTGCCCGACGGCAGCTGGTTCGCTGTCATGCTTGGCTCCCGGCTCATTGAGGGCAAGTGCAAGAATCTGGGTCGTGAGACCTTTATCTGCCCGGTCATCTGGGAGCGGGACTGGCCCCTGTTCAGCCCGGAGACGGGTAAGGTAGAGATGGAATACGATGCCCCCGCCTGCCTGCCTTGGACGGAGTACCCCGCCGAGGAAACCTTTGACGACTTTGATTCTGATAAGCTGGCATTCTGCTGGAATACATGGGGCATTCCCGCCAAGGGCATCGTCACTGTTGCCGACTCCAAGGTGAAGCTGCGCTGCATCCACCAGTCCCTCACGGACGAGCTGGAGTCCATGTTCGGTGTGGAAAAGACGGATGACAAGTATGTCTCTGCCCTGCTGCGCCGCCAGCGGGCGATCAACACCACTGCCACCTGCCAGATGACCTTCACCCCCGGCGGCACCGAAAGCGCCGGTATGGCTGTGGTGCAGGCCATGAACCACCAGTATCATTTGGAGCGGACGGTTGACCATGGCCGTCAGGTGCTGCGTCTGGTGCGCTATACCGCCGAGTATCCCTGCCCGCCCTACTTCCCCGGCTTCACCAGCAAGACCTCTGGGGAGGTAGTGGCAGAAACAGACTGGGCAAATGCGGACATCGTGCTGCAAATACAAATGGAAGGGGAGACCTTTACCGTCCGCTATGGTGCAGACAGAGATAATCTGACCACCCTCTGCGTGGCGGACGGCAGCCTCATCAACCCGGAGAAGGTGGGCTGTATGGCAGGCACCACCGTGGGCATGTTTGCCAGCGGGAACGGCACAGACAGCAACAACGTGGCAACCTTTGACTGGTTTGAGCTGAAATAATACGCTGCTGCGAAGGAGACAGAAAATGACAGAAAAATGGTCTGAGAATAACTCCCTGAAGGAGATTCTGGAACACTCCGGGAAGGAAATGAGCCTGTTTTTCCCGACAACGCTGGTGGACTTTGTACCGGAGGAATATCGGAGCATTCCCCTGTCCCAGTGGGCAGAAGCATTTCGGATGCCTTGGGGATTGCCCTTCCCGCTGGATGACCTGTTCATTTCCGCACAGCTGACAGATAAGGCGCAGGAGCTTTGGGACTGGGTGCCCCTCTGGGAAAAGGGAAAGCTGACGTTGAACAGCAACGATACCCATTCCGTGGGACTGATGGTTCCCAAGTGCCAGCTGGAGGGGACTTGCCCGGCGGTGATTGTCTGCCCCGGCGGCGCTTATGAGAACCTTGCCTTCTATAACGAGGGCTACAAGACCGCAAAACGCCTTGAGCAGGCGGGCTATCGGACGTTTGTCCTCAACTACCGCTACAGCCCCAACCGCTACCCCCTTCCCCAGATGGATTTGACTCTTGCCATCAAGCATGTGAGAGCCAACGCAGAGCAGTACCAGATTGACCCTGAGAACCTGATGATTCTGGGCTACTCCGCCGGGGGGCATCTGTGCGCCTCCACGGTGGCTCTCAGGGCAGAAGTCGAGGAAAAGCTGATGGAGGCATTGAAAGATGTTCGTCCTGACCTCGCCGCCGCTTACCGGGAGATTTCTGTACGTCCTGACAAGGTGTGCCTTTGCTATCCGGTGATTAGCTGCCTGAGCGAAAATCATGAGCAGAGCTTCCAAAACCTCAGCGGGGGAGATGAGACGCTTCGTGAGCACCTGTCTGTGGAACAGCAGGTGGATGCAGACTATCCCAAAACTTTCCTCTGGACCTGTGAAGATGATTCCCTTGTGCCGCCCAGCAACGCTGTCCGCATGGCGCAGGCGCTGGAGGCCAACGGGATTGCTCATCTGCTGCGCCTCTACCCGCAGGGAGAACACGGCTGCGCACTGGCAGAGGGTACCTCTGCAGAGGGCTGGGTGGATGAAATGCTGGAATTTATGAAGTAACCAAAACCCGAAACACAAAACGCCGGGAGCTGCTGCTGACAGTTCCCGGCGATTCACGTTTCTTGGAACACTGCCCCTGTCGGCAGCTGTACCCATCAAAAAAGCAGGTTCCGTCCCAAAGGACAGAACCTGCTGTATCAGGGGGGAAATGATTGCTTACTTGCATTCCGCCAGCAGCTTTTTCACCATGGCCACATGCCGGGTGACCTGCTCCACAGCGGGATAGCCGCCCTCGTCCTCGAACTCGGAGACGATATAGCCGTCATAATCGGTGGAGGCGACCACGGGAATGATCTCCTCATAGGGAATGGCGGGTTCGTGCAGGTTTTCGTCCACATAGTGGAACTTGCCGTGCATCTCAAAACAGTAGGGAATAATCCTTTTCAATCCCTCCAGCTCTGCCTTGCAGCTCTTGCGGAACTGGACAAAGCCGTACATGCTGCTGAGGGTGGAGAAGAGCACGGGGTACTTCTGCAGGGTAGGCATCATGGTCTTCATGGCCTCCTCCTGAGGAACCTCGTCATAGCGAAGCTGTGCCATCTGCTCCAGCGCTTCCAGAGGTGCGCCTGCGGCCAGTGCCCGATCCCAGTAGGGCTTGTTGGGGGCAGTGGCGAAGCATCCGAAGTCCGGCACGAAGCCGATATACTTGCTGCCCGTCTCCTCAATCACCTTCACATAGTCCAGAATGGGCTGGGTAATGGGGGAGTCGGGGTTGTGAATCTCAATGCCCACCTTCACGTTATACGCCTCGGCATAGGGGGCAATCCGCTTCAGACCGTTGGGGGAGAGGAGGTACTGCTCCCGCATGACGGTGCAGCCCAGTCGGTTGGCAGAGATAATGTCGGTGATGGCACGGGCAACCATCTCGTCCTCGGTCAAATCCCGGTCACGGAGCATACCCCGGTCCATATTGGCGGCGTAGCAGGTGGGGCCGATGCCGTACTTGTCCCTGCACTTGTTGATAAACGCAATGAACTCGTCGGACACATAGGGATAGGAGGGAATCATCTGGGAGGCCACGATTTCATAGCCCTCAGCGCCCATCTCGGCGGCGGTGCGAATGACGCCCTCCAAATCCAGCTCTCCCTTCAGATAGGGGGTGCCCAGAGAAAACAGGGTGATACCGGTTTTAATGTTAGCCATAATTCCTTCCCTCCTCAATCAGTGATGGCAAGCGTCTTGCTGCCGCAGCTATCCACCGGCATGTACTGGTGGTCAGGACCGATGGGCATGTAGGGGGAGTGGAACATCAGCGTTACGTCAATCTGATGCTCTCCCTCAGGCAGCCCGCCGGGATAGAACACACGGATGGTGGCGGGCTCAATCACCTGCCAGAACTCAGTGTAGCACTTGTCGAACTCCACCGGGCTGAACTCCTTGCCGTTGATGCAGAACTTAATCCGTTCCACCGGAACCTCAAAGCCGTCCACCTTCACGCCGAACTCATCAATCACGGACAGAAAGTGTCCCCGGTAGTAGCTCAGGCGGATGTCAAACTGATAGCCCATCCGCTTGCCGTCCACATAGTAGTGCTTCAGGCTGTCGCTGACCACTACGTCTACAAAATTCATACGCATTGCAAATGCCATTTTGCGATTCCTCCTTTGACAGGTGATTTCTGCTGCGCTGGAAGGGCTTTGCCCCTCCTCGTTACAGGTATATCCTATCATTCGCAGGGATTTCCTGCCTCTCCTCTTTTCGCCGGTTATCCGGCTGTTTTTTGTCCTCTTTGGAGGACGAAAAGCAAAGCGTTCCCACGCAGTGCAAATGGGAGGCGTGTTTTTTGCCCTTCACTGCCATGACGCAGAAAACAAAAGGGAATGTCCCCGCTGGTGGAGACATTCCCCGCTGTTGGAGCGCACTCAAAAGCTGCCCCGGCCGTTGATGACGGCATCCTCTCCGGTGATAGGCTGTACCACGTCCCAGTGCTCTGCCAGCTTGCCGTCCTGAATCTGGTAGATGTCCACCACCTTGGCGCTGTGGCCGTTGTTGAATCGGCACTGGAAGAACACTGCAACCTTGTTGCCGTCCGCTTCAAACATCTGTTTCACGTCCATGTAGGGCTCCAGCCGGAAAAAGCCCTCACAGAAGCGCCGAAAGCCCTCTCTGCCGTCTGCGACCTCCACGCTGTGCTGCATATAGTCCTCCCGCATGTACTCCTCCAGACGGGTGAGGCTGCGGCCATTGAATACCTCGTCAATAAAATGCCGCACCAATTCTCTGCTTTTCATCTTATCACCTTCCTGCTGCCGAAAACACCCACAGCAGGAGCCCCGAAAGGGACTCCTGCTGCAGATGGTTCAATCCTTTGCTCTGCGATCAGGCCTTATACTCGTCAAAATCGTACTTGATTACGCCGAAGGGAGTCTCCTGCTCCCGGAGGGCAATGCTCTTGGCTATGGCGCGGATCTCGTCAGCGGTCACGCTGCGTCCCAGCTCCACGCCGTCATAGCCCAGCGCCTTCACCTGCTGCATGACAGACTTGAAGTTTTCGGGAGTGTTCTCCAGAAGATCTCTCA
>CAJOOV010000076.1 GCA_905236265.1 uncultured Oscillospiraceae bacterium
CAGATTGGCCAGAGACTTCATCTGCTCCTCCATGCCGCTCTTGGTGTCGTTGAACCACCATGCGGAGCCGTGCTGAATCTTGCCGGGAACCTCATCGGACTGGAACACGCCCAGCATGGTGCCAAGCTGCTCGTTGTCGGCGGGGTTCAGGGAGTAGAGGATGGTCTTGGGGCACTCGCCGGTCTCGTCCAGTGCGGAGAGGAGCCGGGCAATGTCCCCGCCGCAGGTGTTCTGGGCGATCATGTCAAAGCCGGTATCCGGTCCCAGACGGCGGTACATCCGCTCGTTCATATTCCGCAGGCAGGAGTAGTGAATCTGCATGGCGATGTTCAGGCGGTGATATGCCCTGCCCAGTGCCAGCAGCACGTTGGTCTGATAAATCTCCGCCTCTTCCACGCTGAGGTTGCCGCCCTGCATCGCCTTGCAGAAGGCGGCATTGGCCTGCTCCATGGTGCCGGGGCGGAAGGGGATGTAGTCCAGACCGTGGTCACTGGCACGGCAGCCCATCTTTGCAAAGAATTCCAGCCGCTCCACCAGAGCGTCAATGACCTCCTGTGCGCTGTTCAGGCTGTCCCTGCCCACGCTGGCAGCCAGCTTGCCGATATAATCCGCAAAGCCCTCCTTGCTGATGTTGATGGCCTTGTCAGGGCGGAAGGAGGGGCAGACCTTCACGGTAATGGTGGGGTCGGCGGCGATCTTCTCGTGCCACTCCAGAGAGTCAATGGGGTCGTCCGTGGTGCCCACCATGGCCACGTTGGACTGGCGCACCAGACCGCGCACGGTCATATTGGGGTCGTTTTGCAGCATGTCGTTGCACTTGTCCCACACCGCTTTGGCATTGTCCAGCGTCAGAGGCTCCTCAATGCCGAAATACTTGTGCAGCTCCAGATTGCACCAGTGGTACATGGGGTTGCCGATGGCCATTTCCAGCGCCTCCACGAACTTCAGAAACCGCTCATAGTCCGGCTTGTCCCCGGTGATGTAGTCCTCGCTGACGCCGTTGGAGCGCATGACACGCCACTTGTAGTGGTCACCGAAATAGGTGCCGTCCGGGTTGCGGCCTCCCAGCCAGACCTGTGCCAGATTCTCAAAGCGGCGATCCTCATAGATCTCTCTGGGGGAGATGTGGCAGTGGTAGTCTACCAGCGGCATCTTGTCGGCGTAGTCGTGAAACAGGTGTCTCGCCGTCTCGGTTTCCAGCAGGAAATCCTTGTCCATAAATGCTCTCATGTATTCGCACCTCATTAGCGTTTAATATCGTAGTTCATGTTCATCAGATTGCGGATGGAGTCCACATCGTCTGTGATATTGCCGTCGCCGTGGATGGTATGCTTGATGACGCTGGAGGCAACGGCGAAGTTCACCATGTCCATGGGCTTATACCCGTGCATCATGGCATAGATCAGGCCGCTGGCAAAGGCATCGCCCCCGCCCACCCGGTCGAGAATAGTAAAGGTAAACAGGCGGCTTTCAAAGGTGTGCCCCTGATACCACATATATGCCATCAGGCTGTTCTCGCTGCCGGAGTGGGCATAGCGGACATGCCGGGCAATGCACTTCAGGTTGGGATAGCGGGACACAAAGGCCTGAAACACCTCGTCCTGCGCCTCATAGCTGGGCTGCATGGGAAGACCGTCCTTCCAGTCGCCCCTGTCGTGGTTCTCCTCGTCCCGCCACAGGTGGTATGGCTCAATGCCGAACAGCACATCCACAAAGGGCAGACACCGGGTGCAGTAGTCCCTCGCCTGCTCCCACGTCCACAGCAGGCTTCGGAAGTTGCCGTCAAAGCTGACGGTGAGCCCCAGCTCCTTTGCGCACTCCATCAGCCGCAGGGTGAACTCGGCGCAGGAGGGACCGAGGGCGGGAGTGATGCCGCTGAGGTGGAGCCAGTCGTACCCCTCCAGCAGGGCTTTGGGGTCGATTTGGGAGAAGTCGAACTCGGTGATGGCGCTGTGCTTGCGGTCATAGGTGACTTTGCTGGGACGGATGCCATAGCCGGTTTCCAGATAATAGATACCCAGGCGGTGGGTAGGTGTCTCCTCCGGCGTGGAGAGGATTACGGGAGTGCAGTGGACATCGTTGCTGCGCAGCATTCTCACTGCACTCTTTCCCAGAGAGTTATTCGGCACTACGCTGAAGAAGGTGGAATCCACATTCAGGTTGGCAAGGGCAAGGGCGATATTCGCCTCGCTGCCGCCGTAGCTGGCCTCAAAGTTGTTGGCCACCCGGATCTTACCGTAGTTAGGCGGGGTCAGGCGGAGCATGATCTCCCCAAAGGTGATAAACTTCTGTCCCGAAGTCTGGTTTAACAGGGGATTATGGTGATCCATAGTGATTCTCCTATTCATGCACAGGCAGGGAAGGACAGCTCATGCCCTTCCCTGTAGTGAAGCGAATTACCGCTGGATACGGCCGGAGCCGTCGCCGCCGGCCAGCTTCTCCACCTCGGAGACGGACATCATGTTATAGTCGCCCTCGATGGTGTGCTTCAGAGCGGAGGCCGCCACTGCGAACTCCACAGCCGCCTGGGTGCTCTTGCCGGAGAGCAGGGCATAGATCAGACCGCCGCCGAAGCTGTCGCCGCCGCCGACACGGTCAATGATGCGCAGCTCGTACTTCTTGGAGAAGCAATACTCCCCGGAGGCCACGTCATAGAGCATGGCGGACCAGCCGTTGTCGGAGGCGCTGTGGCTCTCACGCAGGGTGATGGCAACCTTCTCAAAGCCGAACTTATCCGCAAGCTGCTTTGCCACGGACTTGTAGCCCTCGTGGTTCAGGGTGCCTCCGTAAATATCGGTGGCCTCGGCCTCGATGCCGAACACGTCCTTTGCATCCTCCTCGTTGGAGATGCACACGTCCACATACTGGCACAGGTCGGTCATGGCAGCACGAGCTTGCTCACGAGTCCACAGCTTGCCCCGGTAGTTCAGGTCGCAGGAGATCTTCACGCCCCGTGCCTTTGCGGCCTTACATGCCTCACGGCAAATCTCCACCACGTTCTCCCCCAGAGCCGGGGTGATGCCGGTAAAGTGGAACCAGTCGGCGCCGTCAAAGATCTTGTCCCAGTCGAAATCAGAAGGCTGGGCAAGCTGAATGGCGGAGTTGGCACGGTCATAGATGCACACGCTGCCCCGCTGGGAGGCGCCCTTTTCGTTGTAGTAGATGCCCACACGCTCGCCGCCTCTGGTAATCAGAGAGGTGTCCACGCCGTAGCGGCGCAGGGAGTTGATGGCCGCCTGACCGATGGCATGGGCGGGGAGCTTGGTGACAAAGGCAGCGTCCATGCCATAGTTGGCAAGGGAGACCGCCACATTGGCCTCGCCGCCGCCGAAGGTGAACTCCAGCGTGTTGGCCTGAACAAAGCGCTCATAGTTGAAGGGCTGCAGGCGAACCATCAGCTCGCCGAAGGTGACAATTCTGGACATGGCAATTAAACTCCTTTATGAATCAATTATTTTGCGTTGCACATGAGATGAATGGCAAAGCCGCAGACCTCCTGCTGGAGATAGATGGCGTTCAGCGTCCCGTCCTTGCGGTACTTTGCCGTATCGGGGCGCACAGAGAAGCCCCGCTGCTCCAGATCCTGCACTGCCGCCGGTACATCCGGGGTGCCGATGGCGATGTGGCCGTTTCTTCCCAGATAGGGCTGCTTCATCAGCTCCACTGCTTTCCCCGCAAAGACAGAGCTGTTGCCCTCCTTTGCGGTGAGGCCGAACAAAGCCTCAAACATGGCCGCACCCTGACGGGCCTCTTCGGCGTTGGCGGCGTTGATGCCCACATGGGCCAGGGTGTACTCAACCATTGCGCACCTTGTCAACAATGACACGGCTCTGCTTGCACAGGTCAATGATCTTATCCCAGTTGCCGTTTTCAATGTCGTCCGCCTTCACCATGTAGGAGCCGCCGCAGGCAGCAATGACGGGGCAGGACAGATACTCCTCCAGATTCTTCAGGGAGATGCCGCCGGTGGGCATGACCTTAAACATGGGGAAGGGGGCGCTCATGGCCTTAATCTTGGCCAGACCGCCGGACTGCTCGGCGGGGAAGAACTTCACGACCTCATAGCCATAGGGCAGAGCCATCTGGTACTCGGTGGGAGTGGTGACGCCGGGGAAATACTGCACGCCCAGCTCCTTGCACTTGTCAGCGATCACATAGGCAAAGCCGGGGGAGACGATGAACTGAGCGCCTGCGTCCACAGCCGATTGCACCTGCTCCACGGTGAGCACAGTGCCTGCGCCCACGATCATATCAGGGCAGGTCTCCTTCATGATCTTGATTGCCTTGTCAGCGCCGGCGGCACGGAAGGTGACCTCAGCTACGGGAAGGCCGCCCTCGCACAGCGCCTTGGCCAGCGGTGCCGCATCACGCTCCGGGTGGTTCAGCTTGATGACGGGGACAACACCGATTTTTGCGATAGCTTCATTTAACTGATTCATAGTGGTATTCCTCCCATTGATTATAATTGTTCGTACAGACGCTCTAAGAAGCATCTGGAAGCGACTGCGTTATCGTTGCAGGTATTCTCCAGCGTTGCCTGAAGGAAGGGCTTTCGCTGTTTCATAAAGCGGAGAATATTGGTATAGTCCATCTCTCCCGTGCCGGCGGCGATGCTCTTCAGGTCGTCCCCCTGAGGCACAAAGTCCTTCAGGTGAACCACAGCCACATGCTCGCCCAGCTTGTCAATGGCCTCGTCGATCACCCGTTCCCTGTGGTCGATATTGCCGGGGTAGAGGAGATTCACCGGGTCAAGGATAATGCGCAGGTTCTGGCTGCCCATGGCACGCAGCACCTCCACCGCCCGGTCGGGGCAGTAGACAATGTGCTTCCAAACCGGCTCGATGGCCACCGTCACGCCGTAATGCTCGGCGCACTCCACCACCGGGGCAAGCCCCCGCAGGAAGGTGTTCAGCGCCTCGTCAGAATGGGTGCTGCCGTCCATTTTGTAGGCGGCGTTGGGTGCGCCGGTCTCCGTTCCCACGACACCCGCTCCCATCAGCGCCGCTATGCGGATATGGGCATAGTATTTGCTCTGAATCTCTCTCAGCTTGTCCTCATCAGGATGGGCAAGGTTCAGGTAGCACCCCAGCACCGCCACATCCAGCCCCGTTCTCTCAAAGACCCGCTTTGTGTGGAAGGCAAGACCTTCGTTCAGGGCGGCAGCATCGAAGGTGACGCCGGAGATGACCTTGGAGAAGGCGAGATGGACGCAGGAAAAGCCCTCTTCCTTTGCCTTTTCCGCCCGCTTCTCCATGGTGTGGTACTCAGAAGAGAGGGCTGTATTCACGTCATGCAGACGGATTCCCAGTTGCATAAGTGCGCCTCCTTTTACAGCACTACGCCGTCCTTGAAGATGGAGATCTCCCGGAACCCCTTGCGCTCGGCGCAGGTCTGCCTGCCGGAGGCCACCTCGCAGACAAGGCTCAGCAGATCAGCCGCCGCCTCGTCAATGGTCTTCTCCCCGTCTGCAACCACACCGGCATTGAAGTCAATCCAGTTGCGCTTTTTTGTGGCCAGGGGGGTGTTGGTGGCAATCTTCATGGTAGGCGCAGGAGCGCCGAAGGGGGTTCCCCGTCCGGTGGTAAAGAGAATCAGGTGTGCCCCTGCGGCGGTGAGCGCCGTGGCGGAGACCAGATCGTTTCCGGGGCCGTAGAGCAGGTTCAAGCCCTTAGTGGTCACGGCCTCGCCGTAGTCAATCACGTCCACAATGGGGGCAGTGCCGCCCTTTTGGACGCAGCCGCAGGACTTGTCCTCCAGCGTGGTGATGCCGCCCTGCTTGTTGCCGGGACTGGGGTTGTCGTAGACCACCTCGTTGTGGCGGATGAAATAATCCTTAAAGCCGTTGAGCATATGCGCCGCCTTCTGGAACACCTGCTCATTCACACAGCGGTTCATCAAAAAGTTCTCAGCGCCGAACATCTCCGGCACCTCTGTGAGGACGGTAGCGCCCCCCATAGCGCCCATCAGGTCGGAAAAGCGTCCCACGGTGGGGTTGGCGGTGATGCCGGACAGCCCGTCAGAGCCGCCGCACTTCATGCCCACCACCAGCTCGCTGACGGGCATCTCCTCCCGGCGGAACTGTGCGGCGTAGGCGGCGCACTCCTTCAGAAGAGCGCTGCCCGCCTCAAGCTCGTCCTCCACCTGCTGGCAGGTGAGGAACTTCACCCGCTCCGGGTCGAAATCTCCCAGCTCCTCCAAAAACTGCTCGTGGGTCAGGTTCTCACAGCCCAGACTCAGCACCAGCACTGCACCGGCGTTGGGGTGCCGGGTGAGGGCAGAGAGCAGCTTTCGGGTCTGTGCGTGGTCATGGCCGGTCTGGGAGCAGCCGAAGGGATGGGTAAAGGTGTACAGCCCGTCAATGGACCCGGTCACAAGGTGCTGGTTCTCCCGCACCAGCGTCTTTGCCACGTCGTTGACGCAGCCTACTGTGGGGATAATCCAGATCTCGTTTCGGATGGCGGCTCTGCCGTCCCGGCGGCGATAGCCCAGAAAGGTTTTGGGGGGCAGCTTCTCCGGAAACTGCACCTTGGGGCAGTAGGTGTACTCCACCTCTCCGGAGAGGTTGGTTGCCATATTGTGGGTATGCACCCAGTGTCCCGCCGCCACAGCGGAGGTGGCGTGGCCGATGGGAAGACCGTACTTCATCACCATCTCGCTCTCCGGAATCTCCCGAAGTGCCATCTTATGTCCCTGAGGGATGTCCTCCGCCGCTGCAACGCCCTGAAACACAGTGCCCTTTGCGATGGGGTGCAGGGCGACAGCCACGTTGTCCAGGGGATGAATCTTGATAAAATCAGGCATTGATCTGCCCTCCTTATGTCTTACAGGCAGTCGGCGTATGCCTTCAGAGCGCCCTCGCTGCGAATCTTCTTCAGAGCCTCGGCAGCAGCGGCCTCAAAGCCGGGGATGGCAGTCAGATCCATGCCCCACATACGCTCATCGGTCATGACGGCATGGGTCAGCGTCTCAGCGTCGTCATTGCGGTGGTCATAGTAGAACTCCAGCACAAAGCGGTCGTCGGAAACCGTGTACTCGTTGCCCTTGGCACGCCTGCACACCAGTCCCTTGTCCGTCAGCTCCTGAATGTCATTGGAGAAGAATGCCATGTAGGCGGCAAAGCTGGTGACAAGGCAGCGGGGCAGCTCGCCCTTTTCGGCCACATACTCCTGCAGGCTGGGCAGGTCTCTGGCTCTCCACTTGGAGGTGGAGTTCAGGGAGATGCTCATCAGCTCGTGGTTCACGAAGGGGTTGTTAAAGCGATCCTGTACGGCGGCGGCAAAGTCGGTCAGGTTCTTCTTGTCCAGCGGCAAGGTGGGGATGACCTCGTCATAGAGCATCTTGTTCATGAAGCCCAGAACCGTCTCGTCCTGCATACAGTCACGCACAATGTCAAAGCCTGCCAGATAGGCGCCAAGGACAAAGCCGGTGTGGGCGCCGTTGAGGATGCGAACCTTGCGCTTTTTGTAGGGGGTCACGTCAGGCACCACAGGGCAGTTCAGACCGGCGGCCTTGAAGGGCAGCTTCTCCTCCAGCCATGCCGGGCCTTCGATGTTCCAAACGCCGAAGACCTCGCCCACGTCCAGCAGGGGGTCGGCATAGCCGTGCTCCTGTTCCAGACGGGCAACCTCCTCCGGGTCACGGATGCGGCCGGGGACAATCCGGTCCACCAGCGTGGAGCAGAAGGTGCAGTCCTCATTGACGTACTTGCGGAAGTCCTCGCTGAGTCCCCACTGGTCGATGTACTGGTTCACGCAGCGCAGCAGCTCCTTGCCGTTGTTGTCGATCAGCTCGCAGGAGAGGATCACCAGTCCGGTGCCGCCTGCGTTGAAGCGCTCCAGCAGAACCTGAGTCAGCTTGCCGGGGAAGGAGCTGGCAGGTCTGTCTGCAAGCTGGCAGGCGGGGTCGTAGACAATGCCTGCCTCGGTGGTGTTGGACACGATGTATTCCAGATCCTTGGAACGGGCAAGCTCCATCATGGAGTCAAAGTCAGCACTCTCATAGGGGTTCAGGCAGCGGGAGACGCAGGAGATGACCCGCTTGCGGTCAACCTTCTCGCCGTTCTCCCGGCCTCTGAGGTACAGCGTGTAAAGTCCCTCCTGCTCGTTAATCAGGGTGGCCAGTCCGGGGGCGATGGGCTGTACCAGAACGCACTTGCCGTTCCAGCCCACACGCTCGTTGGAGACATCGAACCAGTAGTCCACGAAGGCTCTCAGGAAGTTGCCCTCGCCAAACTGCATGACCTTCTCCGGTGCGCTCTCCAGAATGTAGCCGTCATAGCCGGACTTCTTCAGTACCTCGTAATTTAACTTTTCCATGACAATCGACCTCCAATTCATTGCTCATGGTTGATGTGTACATTATAAACGCCATCTTCATTTCTTCCAATGGTGGATATTGCGGATAAACATTGCAAATCTTGCGCTTTCCCCCGTTGACAGAAGCCCCCTGCAAAGGCTATCATAATGCCTGAAATGAGGTGAGGGAGCATGGCCGGAAATCCCGGACGATTTGATCCCCGTCAGCAGATGCAGGGCACGGAGTTTGAACTGCAATACAAGCGGGACATTGACCTTGAGCGGGTGGAGCTGCACCACCACGATTTTTTTGAGCTGTACTATCTGGTCTCCGGCGACGTGAGCTACACCATTGAGTCCAAGCTCCACCGGGTCATCCCCGGCGACCTGCTGCTCATCAGCCCCCACGAGCTGCACCAGCTCCACATCTGTCCCCACCCGGAGGCCTATGAGCGCTTTGTGCTCTGGCTGGATGCCGGGGTGATCTCCCGGCTCTCCACGGCGCAGACGGATCTCATGGCCTGCTTTGACCCGTCCAGACCGGGACACCGGAACCTGCTGCGCCTTCACCCTGAACAGCGCAGGCGCATCTTCTCCCTGCTGGAGGAGCTCTACGAGGTTCAGCAGCGGGGCGGCTTTGGGCAGGATGTGATGCCCCACGCCCTCCTCACCCAGCTTCTGGTATCCATCAACCGGTTTCAGGCGCTCTCCCCCGCCCCGGAGGAGCTGAACGCCTCCAGTGCGCTGGTGGAACAGGTGGTGAACTACATCGGCTCCCACTATGGGGAGGAGCTTTCGCTGGATTTGCTCTCAGAGCGGTTCTATGTCAGCAAGTACCATCTCAGCCACGCCTTCCAGCGTCAGGTTGGCACCAGCGTACACCGCTATATCCTGAAAAAGCGCCTTCTCATCGCCAGAGAGCACCTCGCTCTGGGGCAGAAGCCCACGGATGTGTGGAGTCCCTGCGGGTTCGGGGATTACACCGGGTTTTACCGGGCGTTTAAGTCGGAGTACAGCGTCAGCCCCAGAGAATTTGCCCTCTCCCGCAGGTAAAGGGATGCTTTGCGTCAGATGGGGAAATCAGCGTTCCGAACCGCATCACACATGCGGTCAAACAGCTCCTCCGACTCCTCCAGCGTAAGGCCGGAGCAGAGCGCCTGATTACGAAAGCTGGCAAGGATTTTATCCCGGCTGCGCTGGGCAATCCCCTCATCCAGCAGGTCAAGGTTGTCGCTGCACCGGCGCACCAGCGCCAGCGCCCCGGCGGGGAGCGGTCTGGACACGATGGGGTCTGCAAAGCCGTTGGTAAAGATGCAGTTGGTCTCCACAATGGCGCCCTCCGGAATGCCCGGCATCTGTCCCCGGTTGGGAAGGTTCACGTTGGAGACCACCACCTCCAGCCCCAGAAGCCCCCGGATGAGGCGCACAAGCTCCTCCCCGGAGGGGGCAAGGGGAATCTCCCGCTCCTCTCTCGCCATCTCCTCGGACTCCTGAATCAGCCGTCTCTGGTTCTCCTCCCGCCAAGCCACAGTGGTGAGGCCGAAATGCCAGCGGCGCACCGTCTCCGCATCCTTCAGATACCAGCTTCTGTCTACAAACTCCGCCAGATGCCGGTCACCGGCGGCGGCCAGCGCTCCATAGCGGCGAAACAGATCCATCTTCACCCGGTTGCCATAGGCAAAGGTATCCCATGTCCACTGCTGCGCACTTCCATGCTCATAATAGCCGCTCTCAAAATAGCGCTCCATAAAGCCGGGAAGCAGGGCGAGCAGGTCTGTATCCCGGTACCTCGCCTGTGTAATCCATGTGAAGTGGTTGATCCCGGAGGCATCGGTATAGATGTCCCGGCGCTGCGCCTGCTGTCCCGTCATTTCCTTCAGCACGCAGCAGAGGAAGTCCTGTGTGTGGAACACCTCGTGGCAGCAGCCGAAGGCTTTGATGCCGGGGAAGACCCGGTAGAGGGTCTTGACCAGAATGCTCATGGGGTTGGTCAGATTCAGCACCCAAGCATCGGGACAGCAGCACTGAATCGAACGTGCAAATCCCTCATAGGCGGGAACCGTGCGCAGCGCCCGCAGCACCCCGCCGGGGCCTGCGGTATCCCCCACGCTCTGGTAGATGCCGTACTGCTCCGGCAGGTGAACGTCCGTGCGCATTTCCCGGAAGGTACCGGGAAGGATGGAGATGATTACAAAATCCGCACCGGTGAGCGCCTGTTCCAGACGGTCCGCCACGGTGTAGCGGAAATGCGCCTTCGCCTGGGGCTTTGCGTGTATTCGTTCCGCTATCATGCGGTTGCGCTCTGCGGCAGGGCGGTCAATGTCGTACAGAGCAACCTCCCCGGACAGCTCTGCGTCCAGCGCCAGATCCTGCATGAACCTCCTCGCCCACGCCTTGGAACCGCCGCCGATATAGGCGATTTTAATGTTCACAGTATCCCCCCTGACGAAAAAAACGGAGGCACGCAGCGTACCTCCGTTTTCTCACGGTGTATAGTCAAATCTCCGGTTCAGCCATGCCTTGCACAGCCCGACCCACGCCCGGCAGAATGGCTCCGGCGTCTCCACCTCCTGGGTGCAGGTGGAGATGCCATGCACACCTGTTTCAAAAAGATGGTACTCAAAAGGAACGTGATGCCGTCTCAGCTCTACTGCCAGCAGCAGGCTGTTCTCCGGCGGCACGCTTTCATCCTGTCCCCCGTGCCAGAGAAAGACCGGGGGGAAATCAGCGGTAATCTGATCCGGCAGGTGCAGCTTGTCCCGCAGCGCCTCATCGCCGCCGGTGACCCACCCCACGGATTCCTGATGGGAGAACTCCTTCATGCTGATCACCGGATAACACAGCACCAGCGCATCCGGTCTGCAGCCCTCCGGCAGGCCGATCTCCCCATCGTTCCAAAAGGCACCCAGACTTGCCGCCAGATGACCTCCTGCAGAGAAGCCCAGCACTGCGATGCTGTCCGGATCAACGTGCCACGACACGCTGTTTTGCCGGATGCGGCGCACCGCCTCCGCCAGCTCCCGCAGGGGGCGGAGATTCGCCGCCTGCTCTGCGCAGGAGTAGTCCATCAGGAAAACCTGATAGCCCATGGAGAGAAACTCCAGCGCCACAGCGTCCTGCTCTCTGGGGGAGCGCCAGCGGTAGCAGCCCCCGGCGCAGATCACCAATGCCGGGCGGATCTTGTGTGCTTTCAGGGTTTCATAGTCCTCCTGAAGCCAGCCCCGCACCTGAGCGGTGAGGGCTGGGAAGCTGATGGGTCTCACGGCTGCTTGCCGATATAGGCCAGAATGCCGCCGTCCACATAGAGGATGTGGCCGTTGACGAAGTTGGAGGCATCAGAGGCGAGGAACACTGCGGGCCCCATGAGATCCTCCGGCGTGCCCCAGCGGGCGGCGGGCGTCTTGGCGACGATGAACTGGTCAAAGGGATGGCGGCTGCCGTCCGCCTGACGCTCCCGGAGCGGTGCGGTCTGGGGCGTGGCAATATAGCCGGGGCCGATGCCGTTGCACTGGATATTGTGCTCGCCGTACTCAGAGCAGATATTCTTGGTGAGCATTTTCAGTCCGCCCTTGGCGGCGGCGTAGGCGGAGACCGTCTCCCTGCCCAGCTCGCTCATCATGGAGCAGATGTTGATGATCTTGCCGTGTCCCTTGGCGATCATGCCGGGGATGACGGCCTTGGAGACGATAAAGGGGGCGTTCAGGTCGATGTCCACCACCTGACGGAAGTCCTCCACGCTCATCTCCGTCATGGGGATGCGCTTGATAATACCGGCGTTGTTCACCAGAATGTCAATCACACCCACCTCAGCCTCAATCTTCGCCACCAGCTCCTTTACCTGAGCCTCGTCGGTGACGTCGGCGATATAGCCGTGGGCATCAATACCCTTGGCGGCATAGTTTTTCAGCGCCTCGTCCAGATTCTTCTGGCTGCGGCAGTTAAAGGCGATCTTTGCCCCGGCGGCGGCCAGCGCCTCGGCAATGGCAAAGCCGATGCCATAGGCAGCGCCTGTGACCAGCGCCACCTTCCCGTCCAGACGGAAGGAATTCATATCCATATCAGTGTCTCCTTATCTCAGTTCGTTGGGCTTCAGATTGTCCATGTCGTCAAATGCCTGATTCTCGCCGCCCATGGCCCAGATGAAGGTGTAGTTGCTGGTGCCGCAGCCGCTGTGGATGCTCCAGGAGGGGGAGATAACGGCATCGAAGTTCTGCATGACCAGATGGCGGGTCTCCTTGGGCTGTCCCATCAGGTGGATCACCGCCTGATCCTCAGGAATCTCAAAGTAGGTATAGACCTCCATACGGCGCTCGTGGGTATGGCTGGGCATGGTGTTCCACACGCTGCCGGGGGAGAGCTGGGTCAGACCCATGGAGAGCTGGCAGGTCTCCAGCACGTCAGGGTGGATGAACTGGTTGATAACCCGCTTGTTGGCAAGGCTGTCCTCGCCGCAGGGGCGGTGGTTTGCCTTCTCCATGGTCAGCAGTGTGGTCTTGCACTCCTTGTGGGCGGGAGTGGAGGCGAGGAAGAACTTTGCGGGGCAGGCGGGGTCTGCGCTGGCGAAGTACACTTCCTTCACGCCCTTGGACAGGTACAGGCAGTCCTCATAGCCCATATCGTAGCACTCGCCGTCGGCAATGATGCAGCCCTTGCCGCCCAGATTGAACACGCCTGCCTCCCGGCGCTCCAGAAAGTATTTTGTGCCGAAGTTCGCCCAGATGTCGATGCCCTTATCAATGGACACCTTCTCCGAAACCGGCATAATGCCCAGCACCACCATACGGTCTACATGGGAATAGGTTGCCTTCACGGTGTCGGCAACGTAGAGATCCGTGATTAAGAACTCACGGCGCAGCTCGTCCGTGGTATAGCGCTTCACGTCATTGGGGCTTGCAGAATAACGAATATCCATGGTATTTTCTCCTTCGTATTATTGAATGACCATCTCTGTCTCCCCGTCGAAGAGGTAGACGCTCTCGTAGGGAATGGAAAATGCAATATCGGTATCCACCTCAGGGGTGTCATGGGGATCGACCTTCAAAATGGCCTTATCCTCGTCGGCGGTGATATAGATATTGGTATTGTCGCCCAGCATCTCCGTCAGCTCCACCACCGCCTTCACCTGATAGGCGTTGCTCTGGCTGCCCAGCTCAATGGCCTCAGGACGGAAACCGAAGACAATCTCCTTACCCTCGTACTTTGCCGCCTTATTGCCCAGCTTTGCGGCCACGTCCAGCTGATTCTTGCCAAAGGAAATCTTGCCGCCCTTGACGGTGCCCCGGATGAAGTTCATGGGAGGCTCGCCGATAAAGCCGGCGACAAAGACGTTCACAGGGTTGAAGTACAGCTCATAGGGGCTGCCGATCTGCTGCACATAGCCGTCCTTCATCACCACGATGCGGTCAGCCAGCGTCATGGCCTCCGTCTGGTCGTGGGTGACGTAGATGGTGGTAGCGCCGGTCTCCTGATGGATCTGGGCAATCTCAGAACGCATGGTGACACGCTGCTTGGCGTCCAGATTGGACAACGGCTCGTCCATCAGGAACACGCCCACCTTACGGATGATCGCCCGCCCGATGGCGACACGCTGGCGCTGGCCGCCGGAGAGTGCTCTGGGCAGGCGGTCAAGGTAATCGGTGAGGCCGAGAATCGCCGCCGTCTTTTTCACCCTGCGCTCAATCACCTCTTCGTCCACCCCCTGAAGGGTCAGGCCGAAGGCAATATTGTCGAACACGGTCATCTGGGGATAGAGGGCGTAGCTCTGGAAGACCATGGCTACCTCTCGCTCACGGGGTCCCAGCTCGTTGGCACGGTTGCCGTTGATGAGGAAATCTCCGTTGGAGATGTCCTCCAAGCCGGCGATCATGCGCAGGGTGGTGGACTTGCCGCAGCCGGAGGGGCCGACAAAGACGATGAACTCGCCTTTCTCGATCTCCAGATTGAAGTCGTGAACCGCATGATAGCCGTTGGGGTAGATCTTGTTGATGTTTTTCAGGGTCAAGTAAGCCATTTTGCTGCCTCCTCACACAGGTGGATCCCCAGTTTCATTTTGTTCTGGTGGACGGTATGGACAAATGTGGATTTGTTTGCTATGATTATGTTTACTTGCAATACCTATAAAAGGGTGGTAGGAACATGAATGAGATTCTCTATGTCGGCAAGCACGCCGTCACCTATTCCGTCAATTGGCACGCACATGAGACGTGGGAATTAATCTACTGTACCAGCGGCCACGGAACGCTGATTTTCCGGGATCGGGAGCTGCACTATCGGGCAGACACAATTGCAATTATTCCGCCGAATACGCCCCACTGCAACGTGGATTCTGATGGTTTTACCAACATCCACATGAATCTTTCTGACTGCGTGCTGACCTTCCGGGAGCCGGTTGTCCTTCCGGCGGAGCCCCGTGAGGTATTGCACGGATTATTCACCGCTTCCTTCTATTACTATTCCAGAAGCGAGGCGGAGCGCTCCATGCTGCTGCCCCTTTACGGACAGCTGATTATCAGCACCCTGTCCCTGCTGCAGCCGGAGCATCTCCACAGCGAGCTGGTTCAGCGCATTGAAAACCAAATCCTCCATAACTATCCGGACCCGGATTTCAACCTCAACGCCTACCTCCAGACCCTTCCCTTCAGCTTTGCCTACCTCAAGCGCATGTTTAAGCAGGAGGTGGGGCTTACGCCTCTGCAGTTTCTCACGGAAAAGCGTCTGGAAAACGCTGCCGGAAACCTCTCCGCCTTTTCGGAGGGCGTCAGCATCTCTGAGATCGCACGGATGAGCGGGTTCAATGAGCCGCTCTATTTCTCCCGGCTGTTTAAGAAGAAGTACGGCGTATCCCCCCGGAACTACAGGCCGGAAAAGGGTTCCGAGCCTGTCTCCAACGCCGACGAGATGAAAATCATGCTCTGAGGCGCTTCACTTCGGTATAGGCCAGCAGGAAGGGCGCCACGCCCTTTGCATCGTTTTCCACCACCGGCTCGGAGATGTAGTATTCGTAGGAGCCGTCTCTTCTCCGGTTGTTCTCCGGGCCAAGTCCCGCTACCAGACAGATGCCGCCCAGATTCAGACCGTCATCCGTAAACGTCAGATAACGCTCCATAATGCCATGGAAGGTCTTTTCCCCTTTCATGGCATATGCTTTTTCCAGCACGCCAAGGCGGGCGCCCTTCAGCATGGCGTAGGCCATCATTGCGCTGCCGCTGGTCTCCAGATAGTTCCCCTCTCTGCCGCCCTGATCGGGCACCTGCCAGTAAAGGCCGGTCTCCTCGTCGGCGTAGCGGTCAATGGAGGCCATCAGGTCAGTGAAGATGGGCACCAGCGCACTGCGGCTCTCCCCCTCCGGGAGAATCTCCAGCAGGTCGGCCATGGCAACGGCGAACCAGCCCAGCGAGCGCAGCCAGAAATTCCGGGAGCAGCCTGTCTCCCTGTCCGCCCAGAAGGCGGTTTTGGAGGCGTCATAGCCGTGGAAGTAGAGTCCCTTTTCGGCGCTGCGCATACGGGTGTGAACGGTGGTGATTTGCTTTACAATATCGGAATAGTCCCCCGTACCGAAATACTTCTCGTAGAGTGCGGAGAAGGGCTGAGCCATATAGATCCCGTCCAGCCACACCTGATTGGGATAGATGGCTTTGTGCCAGAAGCTGCCCTCGAAGGTGCGGGGCTGGGCATCCAGCTGCGCCCTCAGGCGGTCCGCCGCAAGGCGGTATTTTTCATCCCCCGTCTTTTCATACAGGGGAAAGAGCACCCTGCCCTCGTTGATGTCGTCCAGATTGGCCATTTCCGGCTTCAGGGTGAGAATCGTGCCGTCCGGCTGGACAAAGTGATCCGCCACCTGTTTGGCAAAAGCGGCATATCGCTCATCCCCGGTGATGGAGGACAGCTCCATCAGGGCGGTAAGCATACAGCCGTCGATGTAGTTCCACTCAACCTTCTTCCCTTCCCGGATCTTTTCCAGATTCCAGGCGGTACGCTCCGGGGTGGACTCCTGAATCAGCCGCAGGACGTAGGCATCAATTCTGCTGTAGTCACTCATGTCAAATCAGATCCTTCCGTGGTGATGCTCTCGCAGTGGTCAACCGTCAGCTTCGGGCCGGCCACTCCGGTCAGGGAGACATTTCTGATGTGGATTTCCCGGACATTGTCCAGATACAGTCCCTCCCGGCAGCGCTCCTTTGCAAACTCCTGCATAGCAGGAACGCCGGGCTTGGCATCCTCGGCAAAGGAGACGGAGATGTTTTCCAGCTCCACGCAGTCAATGGGGCTTTCCGGGAGTCCGTCGATATAGCAGGCGGCAACCTGCGTTCCGGTGCATTCCATATTGCGGAAGACGAACCTGCCCAAATGGGGCGTGCGCTCGTCCACCTCCAGTGCGTCCCTTGACCAGACGTATTCGCTGTGCCGGTCGGGGTCGCAGCAGTTGTACCACATATTGATGACAATGGGGGTCAGCACGCTGTCCATGCGGATATTGTCAAACTCCACATTGGTGATGACGCTGTCCTTTCCCCTGCCCCGGCGGGTCTTGATGCGAAGTCCCCGATCGGTGGAGTGGAAGAGGCAGCGTGTCACGCTGACATTGCGAATGCCTGCGGACAGCTCGCTGCCCAGCGTCAGAGCGCCGTGGCCGAACTCCATCTTGCAGTTTCGGATAGTATGGTGGTCTGCGCAGGTATGGTACTTCTGCGCAAGCTCAAACTTATTGGACTTGACGGCGATGCAGTCATCCCCCACAGAGAAACGGCAGCCAATGATATTCACCCCGTCGCAGCTCTCCGGGTCGATGGCATCCGTGTTGGGGCTGTTCTTCGGCGCTGTGACGAAGCAGTCCAGCAGGGAGATATTCTTGGAGAAGAAGGGGTGGATATGCCAGGAGGGGCCGTTTGCCACGGTGACGCCGTGCAGGGTCACATTCTCGCAGCGGTTGAGAAAGACCACTCTGGGACGGGCGGCGGGAAAGCTGCGAAAGTCCTTCCACCAGTCGCCGTTCTGGCCGTTTCCGTCGATTTTGCCCTTGCCTACAATGGCGATATTCTTCCGGTAGGAGCCATAGATCAGGGATTGGTAGGCGCTCATCTCGTTCCCCTCAAAGCCGGAGAGGGGCAGCTCTCTGCCCCCGGCGGGGTCGTTGACAAACGCCGGTATCACGCTATAGCGCTCCCGCTGCGTGGAACCCAGCAGGGTAGCGCCCTCCCTCAGCTCTATGGTGAGATCATCCCGAAGGCTCAGGGGCATGGTGAGATAGGTACCTGCAGGGAAGTACACTCTCGCACCTGCGGGAGTGGCATTGATTGCTGTCTGTATGGCAGCGGTATCTTCATGAACGCCGTCACCAACAGCGCCGAAGTCCCGCACATTTACGCAACAGCTCTCTGACTTCGTTCGGAAGGATTGCTCCTCCTCCTGCTCACCTATTTTGATGACAGCCTTGTATTCGGTATCAGGGGTCAGGTCAAACAGGGAGATCACATTGGTGTCTCCCTCTCCCCGGCACTTGCCATTCAGCATGACCTGCCAGTGTGCGGGGGCATAGTAGGGGCTGGAATTGTCCAGCTCAAAGCAGACGGAGCTGCTTCCAAGGTACAGGATTTTCATAGCAGCGGAACTCCTTATCAGGCTTTTTTCTTCCCTGTTTTTCCAAAGAGCAGGTGCTTCAGGCGGATCAGCAGAAGATCAAAGCCCAGATAGAACAGGCCAAATAAAATGGGTTCTACACCCAGCGGCACAGTGTCGGCTGCGCCGGTGATTGTCACAATTGCCAGATTGATGATGTTGTACAGGCAGTACACCAGAAAGAGAACCACGAATGCGTAGAGGATATTCAGCGGGAAGCTGGCATATCCACGCACCGTCACCATGATGTACTCGTCTGCCGCACCCTTCGTCCTCTCCAGAAAGCGAAGGGCATTGTTTGTCAGGATGTCCGTGACTACGCCAAGGGCGATTCCGGTCACCACAAGGGTATCCAGCAGATCTGCCAGATAGCCTCCCAGACCCCACAGGAAGAAAAAGCATACGGCTCCGGCGAACCACCACTTCACCAGCAGCAGCTTCACCCAGTCTGCCATTTTCAGCTTCGGCCCGGAGCGATACTTTCGCAGCTCCTCCTCGGATACCTCCGGGGAATTGCTCTCGTCCGCCTCGGCAAGCGCCTTTACGGCCTCGGTATGGAGCTTGTAGTACTCGCTCTCTTTGGTCACTTCAGGCTTTTGCACCTGTCTTTTCCTGCTCATGGAATCACCTGAGTATTAGAATTTGGCGGGAGGCCCGGAAGGAGAAGGTTATGCAGAGCCTCCCGCCGTGGGTATCAAACAATGATAAGACTTTACGCTTACGCCTCGCCGGAGATGTCAATGGCAGCCATCTCGCCGTTGTCATCCACGTCAATGCTGGTCTTGATCTTCCGCAGCATCTTGGAATAGACAGGCAGCAGGGCAATCAGGACAGTGGTAATGCCCAGAAGCATGAGATGGATGCGGAGATACCATTCAGCGTAGGCAATGTAAATCGTGTTCGTTGTGACAACGATGGGGTTGTCAGCACGGGAAACTGCGGCATAGATCGCACGCAGATACAGCACGTCACTCCCTGCCACAATGGCAAACATTACGAACATCAGAATCAGCATGGGCACGACAACCGGCTTCCGATAGGGGAAGGCGTTGATGAAGCACATAAAGGACAGCATGGAGAACAGCATGGTGCAGAATCCGCACAGACCCATGCCGGCACCCTGAATTTTTGCTGTGGTGTCCGAGATGTACATCAGGTTCAGGGAATAAAACAGGAAGGTGATGACCAGTGCGCACAGGGGAATGGTCTGGGGTCTGCGCTTGAGGGCGACCAGAAACTTACGCCAAACCTCTGCAAGACCTTTGGGTTGTCTCTTTTCCATCTTATTTCCCCCCTCTGATCGCATTTGTGGTCTCCTTGTCGAAGAAGTGCTTCCGGTTGAAGGAGAAGGAAACTGCGTCCCCGGCCTTGTAATTGCTCCAGCCCTTCAGCTTGGCAGAGACCTTGCCGCCGCCGGGCAGGTGGGCGTGAACCAGCGTGTTCATGCCCAGATTCTCATTGGAGAACACGGTGCCCTTTACGTCGGGGCCTTCCACAATGTTCTCAGGACGAACGCCCAGAATAATCTGCTTGTTGTTGTACTGCGCCAGCGTGTGCTTTTCCTCCCCATCCAGCGCAACCTGAAAGCCCTTGCCCTCCAGAACGCCGTCCTTTACGACGACATCAAAGAAGTTCATGGGGGGCAGGCCGATGAAGCTGGCCACAAAGACATTTGCGGGCTGGTCATACAGCTCCAGCGGCGTACCTACCTGCTGGACGTGACCCATGGACATACAGACGATCCGGTCTGCAAGGGTCAGCGCCTCCGTCTGGTCATGGGTGACGTACATCATGGTGGCCTGCAGGCGCTTGTGCAGCAGGAGAATCTCCCGGCGGGTGGCACCTCTCAGCTTAGCATCCAGGTTAGACAGCGGCTCGTCAAAGAGGAACACCTTGGGGTTTCGGACAATGGAGCGCCCCATTGCCACACGCTGTCTCTGACCGCCGGAGAGCTGTGCCGGCTTTTTGTTGAGCTGGCTGGTCAGACCCAGAACCTCTGCGGCGGCCAGCACCTTCTTGTGGATGACGTTGGGATTCTCCTTGCGCAGGGTCAGGGAGAAGGCCATGTTTTCGTAGATGGTCATGTGTCCGTAAAGAGCGTAGCTCTGGAAGACCATGGCCATGTCACGATCCTTTGCGGGGGTGGCAGTGATGTCCTTGCCGTCCAGCATCAGCTTTCCGTTGGAGATGTCCTCCAGTCCGGCAACCATCCGCAGCGTGGTGGACTTGCCGCAGCCGGAGGGGCCCACCAGAACAATCAGCTCGCCGTCCTTTACGTCCAGATTGAAGTCGAAGACCGCCTGAACGTTATTATCATATATCTTGTCGATATGCTCTAAGCTCAGCGTTGCCATGTCTTCATCTCCTTCATGCGTTCTGGGCGTTCAGGGTCTTCATATGCTCCTCCAGCTCGCCCGCCTTCTTCAGGTTAATCAGCGCAGAGACAATCAGGCATACCGCAGAGACGGCCAGATAGACGACCACACGGGTGAACTGTCCGTCGTGCATCACCAGTGCGTCCTCACCGTTGATGATGGTGGTGGCGGTGTGTGCCCGCATGGGGAGAATGAAGATCCGGATGATCTGCCCGATGCCCACGGCACAGAGCAGGTAAGAGCTGCTTTTCTGATAGACCTTCACGCCTTCGCTGGCAAGAAAGACAGCCAGCATGAAGATCAGGTTATAGACGATAGACGCACCGATGAGGATATTGTAGTAGTAAGTGCCTACGTCGGATTTGTAGATGCTGACGAAATAAAACACGTTGAAGAGAATGCCCAGATAACACAGGTTGGAGGACTGGGTATTGTTGATGAACCTCATCCGGTCCCGCTGGATGGTACGTTCGTCGTTCATGCCAGAACCCTCCTTCCCTCTTCAATCAGTTCTTCCTCCGCCTTCATCAGCTTCACCTTCCACACGGCATTCACGACCAGCGCCACTGCAACGATCAGCAGCAGGGCAAAGACACAGTAGTGGAGATCGAACCAGAAGGTGGACTGGGTATAGAGCGTGCCCCACATCTCAGCGTGCTCCTGCAGCGCTGCGAAATCCACCTGAAGCCACTGACCCTTGAAGATTTCGATATAGATGTGGGCGAAAACCGTCAGATAGACGCTGCCTGCGGCAAACAGGCCGGTGGCCACAAAGTTGCCGATGTAGTATCTTCTGCGCACATGGGTGTTGGTGATAAACAGCACAACCGCAAGCAGGATGAGGACGATGCTGTCTCGCAGGAACACACGGTTGAACTCCTGCATGTTGTAGTAGACGATGGAACCAGCCACATCCGTCTGGTACACATCGTTGGGGTTTCTCATGGTGTCATAGAGGCTATCATACAGGTCGGTCATGATACCCAGTGCGTACAGGAACACCAGCGCACTCACGATGATAGCCGCCAGGCAAAGTACTTTTTGCACTGTCAACTGTTTTTTATACATGATGACCTCCCTCAGTGATCCCCACGGAGGCTTCCCGCCTCCGTGGGTCGATCAGCGGATTGTGTCGGAACTGCTACAATCAGCTCAAGCTCTGAAAGTAGGCAAGGTCGCGGTTCCATGCGTCCTGCTTAATAGCCAGATACTGCTTGCCGCTCCATGCACCTGCCACATTGTCGGCAGTGGACTGGGCGTCCTTCATGGTGGCGTCAGTGTAGCCATTGACGATCAGGTTGACCAGCATGTTGTCGCCGTTCTTCTGCTGGGAGAACTTCTCGGTCAGCTCGGTGTAGCCGCTGATGGTGGAGTTCTCAACCGTGGTGGTGGGCAGCACGGTGGGAACGCTGGTGTACCAGCTGTTCTCGGCAACCTCCAGCTCGGGGTGCTTCAGAACGCCCAGAGCGATGGCCTTGGAGATGTGGCCTGCGCCCTCCTGGCCGATCTCGGTGGTGCACTGATACTCAAAGGCCTGATTCTTCACGAAGGACAGGGTGGAGCCCAGATAGTAACGGGCATAGTTGGTGTAGTTGCCGGAAGCAAGGCTCCACAGCTCCTCACGGGTGGCGTCAGCGATGACGGGCATCTGCTTGCCGTTGAAGTCGAAGGTCTCATAGCTGCCGTCGGCATTGGTCTTGATGAAGGCATCGGGGCCATAGCTCATGAGGATCTGACCCTCTTCGGAGTAGGCAAAGTCAATCAGGGACAGGGCGGCATTCAGCTTGTCGGTGTCGTCGCCCACACCGGCCTTGGAGATGCCCCAGCCGTCGGTCTTAACAGAGCGCCAGCTCTCGGTGAAGTGCATGTAAACGCCGTTCTCGTCGGTGCCGTCATACCAGCGGGCCACGGGAACCATGACAGCCATGTACTTCTCGCCGTCGGCGGTCTGCAGCTTGGTCTCGTTCAGGATGGTCTGGGTCTGGTTGTAGTCATAGTGCATGAAGCCCAGATCGTTCTCCAGATAGGTGCCGGAGTTCTCGGAGGACATGTCGATGAAAGCCTTGGAGATCAGGCCTTCCTTCACCATGGCGTTCATACGCTCCATGGCCTCATAGGTAGCAGGCTCCTGACGGGCATCGTGCATTGCGCCGTCGGCGCCGATGTACAGATAATCCTGACGGGACTCCAGACCACGCACGCCGAAGAGGTGGCCGGCAAAGCGCATCACGTCAACACGGCGCTGGTTGTTGTCGTCCTCACGGGAGAACAGACCCTGTACGGAGTCCGTGCCATTCAGCGTCTGGGGGTTGGCCACGACGCAGCGCAGCAGGGCGACCAGCTCGTCAGCATCCCATGCGGCGTTCTGACCCACGAACAGGTCGGAGCGCTGGGTGCCGTAGTAGCCGTCATAGGCGGTGTCGATGTAGGTGCGCAGCATGTTCACAGCAGTAACACCGTCAATGTTTCCGGCGGCGTTCATGGCGGCCACGATGTTGCCGGCGGCATCATAGTTCTTGGTGACGGTCTCGGCGGCGGTTCCTTCAGCATTGACCACATCCACGGTCACGGTACCGGAGGTGGGCATATAGGGCTGGTAGGCGGGGGCTGCCAGCGTATTGGAGGCATCAGCAGTGAACTCGCCCTC
>CAJOOV010000077.1 GCA_905236265.1 uncultured Oscillospiraceae bacterium
ATCGTCCATTCCGGTGATGACGTTGTACGCTCCGGGATAGTCCATCTCCTCGAACACATTGATCACGCCGTCAATATCAATGGAGATACGGTTGCCTCTGGGGCGCACATCGTCAATGATCTGCTGGATAATGTCCCGGCGCACATACAGCTTGCGGATTTCCTTCATGTCCCGGTCGATGATGTTGGAGCCGGTGCTGGTGATCCAGAAGTCCGGCTGGATCAGCCCGCTGATGAAGGGCGTCAGTCCCCCCACCTGACGGCCGGTGCAGAGGCCGAAATAATGCCCCGCCGCCTGATATTCCCGCACCTTTTGTACGTTCTCCGGCGGCAGCTTCACCTCCGCCTTGTAGAAATAGAGGGTGCCGTCAAAGTCACTGGCAAATACCTTCTTCACAAAAACCATCCTTTCCAGATGCAGTTTCTTCCATTCCACGCCTATCATAGCACAAACAGCAGTAAAACAACAGTCTTTTTTAAAATATTTTATTCCACCTTCCCCCGCAGGGCAGACAGCGCTTGCTATTTGAGAAAAGTTTCTGTATAATACAGGGAGTTGAACCACGTCAAAGATGACAGGAGGCATTGCTATGAAAGAATGGACACGAGAAGAGCGCTACCGGGTGCTCCACAGTGCGCAGGAGATAGAGGGACTGCATGAACAGATCGTCCACTCCGTCTACCGCCAGAGGTTCCACGTCCAGCCGGTCACCGGTCTGTCCAGTGACCCCAACGGCTTCGGCTATCACAACGGGCTGTGGCATCTGTACTACCAGTGGTGCCCCTGGGGAGCCGTGCATGGGCTGAAATACTGGTATCACGTCACCAGTGAGGATCTGCTCCACTGGAAAAACGCAGGCGTGGGAATGCACCCGGATACCTACTTTGACAACCGGGGCTGCCACTCCGGCTCCGCCTTCTCCGACGGAGAGGAGCTCTATCTCTTCTACACCGGAAACCACCGGGACGAGGACTGGACGAGAACGCCCTACACCTGCGCCGCCAGACTGGGGGCGGACGGAAAGGCCGTGAAGCTGCCCCAGCCCCTCTTCGGCCCCAGAGATGACTACAGCGAGCATCAAAGAGACCCGAAGATCGTCTACGTCCCGGAGAAGGGAAAGTATTATATCTTCATCGGCGCCCAGAATCTGGAGCTGAAGGGCAGGGCGCTGATGTATGAGTCGGAGTCCCTGCTGGAGGGCTGGAAATTCGCCGGAGAGCTGAAGGTGCCCGGCTTTGAGGACTTCGGCGGCATGTGGGAGTGTCCCTGCATCGTGCGCATCAGCGGGAAGGACGTGCTGATCTTCTCCCCCCAGTACACCAAGCTGCCGGGACGGGGAGAGAGCACCAACCACAATATCTACCTGGTGGGCAGCATGGACTATGACACCCTCACCTTCACCCCGGAGGGGGGCTATCAGTTCCTGGACTTCGGCTTTGACTTCTACGCCGCACAGTTTGCCGCCAATGTCAGCGACCCGGATAAGGCAATTCTGATTGCATGGATCGGACTGCCTGACAACCACTACTGCACGGAGCCGGAGGACTGGGAGGGCAGCATGACCGTAGTGCGGGAGCTGCGTCTGAAAGACGGAAGGCTGGTGCAGTCCCCTGTGCAGGCGCTTGCCTCCCTGCGGGAGGCTCCTGCCCCAACGGATGGGACGCTGCCTGACGTGTGCGAGGTGCTGGCAGAGGCTTCCGGCGGCGGATTTGACCTGAACTTCTTCACAAAAGCGGACGGAACAGGGGGTTTTACCTGCCATTATGACGGGGAAAGGTCTGTGCTGGTGGTAGACCGCCGGGGCATGGACAACCGATTCAACCAGAATGTGGGCGAGGTGCTGGAGGTGCCGGTTCCCGGCGGCGTGCGGAACGTGCGTGCGCTGATTGACCGCTGCTCCATCGAGCTGTTTATCAATGACGGCGAGGCCGCCTTTACCTCCCATGTCTATCCCACCGCCGATGAGCACCACTATACGGTTTCTCAGGGCGCAGAGGTGACGATTTATCCCCTGAAGCCCTCTGTGGTGGATGATTTCGTGGTATAAACCACTGTTACGGCATTTTTTACCGCTCTCCCCGGCGACTGAGGGGAGAGCGGTTTTTTTGGTCAATTTATGTCTTTTGATTGCAGGAAGAATGTGGTATAATGAGTAACCGAGCATACCATTCTGATCGGAGGATTTCATCTTGAACGACAGAGCATCGAAAGAGCGCAGACAGCCCCGCCGGGAAAAACCGGACAGCCCTGCTGACGGTACCATTGAAGGCCGCAACGCCGTCATTGAGGCGCTGCGGGTGGGGACTGCGATTGATAAAATACTCATTGCCAAAGGGGAGACAGACGCTACTCTGGGACATATCGCCTCAAAGGCACGGGAGCAGGGAATCGTCGTCGTGGAGGCAGACCGGCGCAAGCTGGATGCCATGAGCCAGACCCACTCCCATCAGGGGGTCATTGCCATCGCCGCCGTGCGGGAGTATGCCAGCGTGGAGGACATCCTGAACCGGGCAAGGGAGGCGGGGGAGCCGCCTCTGGTGGTCATCTGTGACGAGATTTCCGACCCCCACAATCTGGGCGCAGTCATCCGCACGGCGGAGTGCGCCGGTGCCCACGGAGTCATCATTCCCAAGCGCCGCAGCGCCGGACTGACGGCAATCGTGGCAAAGACCTCTGCCGGGGCGGTGTCCCATCTGCCTGTGGCGAGAGTGCCCAACCTGACCGCCTGCATCGAGGAGCTGAAGGAGCAGGGGCTTTGGGTGTTCGGTTCCGCCGCAGGGGGCAGCGTGGAGCTGTACCGGACAGACCTGAAGGGGCCTGCCGCCATTGTCATCGGCTCCGAGGGCAGCGGCATGAGCCGCCTTGTGGCACAGCACTGTGATTATATCGTCAGCATCCCCATGCGGGGACGGCTGAATTCCCTGAACGCATCCGCCGCCGCAGCCATCCTTCTCTATGAGGCAGTGCGTCAGAGAAGCATCTCTGTGTAAGGTGAGGAGACTATGAGCGAAAACGATCACAACCGCAGCAATCCCACGCCTGATATGGAGGCGTTTTACCATCAGCGCTTTGCCGAGTGGGACAGGGAAAAGGAACAGGCGCAGTCCCCGGAGGAAGAGCAGAAAACGGCGTCTCAATATCCCAAGTTGGACTTTGCGCCTCGGGAAAACAAATCCGGGGAGACCTTCGACCCCAACGGCTTTCGCATTCTGACCCTGCATCTGGGGGGTGAGCGAAAGACGCCCCGGAGAGAGCTTCCCCAGTTCCCCACCGACGAGGAGGAGGAGGAACTGGAGGCGCTGCTGGAGAAAAACTCCAGCAGGCGCTCTGAGGCAGCGTCCCAGAGTGCGCCTCCCGCACCGGAGGAAACCGACACCGGGGAGGAGCAGCGCCGGGAGGAGAGCGCCCCCCGTATCATACCGGTGACGATCCAGCGGAAAGAGCCGGTGATGATTCAGCTTGAGCAGCAGCCGGATGGGGATGCCGGCGAGGGGGAAAACCCGGCGCAGGAGGCTCCACCCGCTCCGGCTCCGGAGCAGCACGCCCCCGCCGGAGAAGAGAGCGCACCGGAGAAAGCGCCGGAGAAAGCGCCAAAGGCAGCAGAGAATGCCCCTGCCCCGGAACCGGACGGCGTGCAGGAGGCTGCGCCCGACGAGGAACCGGAGGAGGAAGAGGAGCAGCCCCCTCTTCTGAGGCTGGGCAGGCTGGGGCGCTGGCTCAACTCATGGTTTGAGGAGCGCATGGAGGAACAGGGCCGCCAGATCAGTGCGGACGAGGAATATGAGCGCTCCCACCCGGAGGAGAAGTCTCCCTTCCCCTCCCCTCTGCCCAAACGGGAGCGAGGAGAAAAAGTCTCCCGGAAAAAGGCGGAAAAAACCGAACAGACAGAAAAGACAGAGAAAGAGGCCTCTGAACCCGGAGACGCTCAGAAAAAGCAGATGCCGGAAAAGCGGGAGCAGACCGGCAGGCGGGAAAAGGCTGCGCCCAAAAAGCCGGAGCGTCCGGAGCAGGCCCAGCCTCAAACGCCGGAAACCGGGGAAAAACAGCCCCGAAGTAAGGCACCCTCCCATGTGAAGCAGGCAAAGCCCGTCCCGAAGGGGAAGGCTGCCCAGCCGGGGAAACCATCATCCGGGACAAAGCAGCAGCGATCCCCGGAGGGAAAGCCCGCCTCCGGCGCCAAAGCAAGAACCGGCAAGGTCATCCAGATTCCTGAGGAGCACCCCGGCCTGCTGGAAAAGAAGTTCAGCGCCCTGCGGGAACATGCAGACGAGTTTGTAGACGCTATGTTTGTGGGGGAGTCGGATGATACCGTCCGGGAGGAGCAGGTTCATTCTCAGGTGGCAAAGCTGATTCCCGCCACGGACGAGGAGCGTGCCCCCAAGCCCAAAAATCCCGCCAGAGAGGAGCGCCGCCGTGCCCGTGAGGAGCAGGAGCGCCATGCGCCGGATACCTCCCCCAGAGAGCTGTACCGCATTTACAGCTCCAGCTACAAAAGCCAGCGGGGCAGGCTGCCCGCCCAGCTCGCCGCCGCCGCTGCGGTTCTGGCCGTCTCCGCCGCCGCCTCCGGGGAGCTGCCCTTCGTGAATATCCCCTATCTGCAGGCAAATCCCCGCATTGCCGGGCTGATACTGACCCTTGGACTGGTGGCCGCCTGCGCCATTGGGCTGGATACCCTGCTGGACGGCATTTTGCGGCTGCTGCGGGGAAAGCCGGGAATGAACACTCTCTCCTCCTTTGGGGCGATTCTGGCCGTGGCTGACGGAGTCTGGTATTCCCTCATCGGACGGGAAGGCCCCCTTCCCTTCTGCGGCTTCGCCGCACTGAGCCTGTGGGCAATGGCCTATGGAAACAACCGGAAAAAGCGGGGGCTTCGGGACGCCTGCGAGGATGCTTACACCCGCAGCGAGTACGAACGTCTGACCATGGACGATGGCAAGTGGAGCGGAAGAGGGGTCTTTGTGAAGGAGCCGGGCTCCTCCAGAGGCTTCGGCAGCCAGATTCAGGAGCCGGACGGCGTGGAGCGGGTCTACCGCTATGCCGCCCCGGTGATGATCGCCGCCTGCTTCGTCTTCGGCATCATCTCCGCAGTGGAGCAGCGGTCGCTGCAGATGCTCCTGTGGAACTGGTCGGTGATTTTTGTTCTGGCAACGCCTCTCTCCGCCACGCTGGCCTATGGCCTGCCCTATTCCAGACAGGTGCGCAGGCTGCGCAGATCCGGCGCAGTGCTGGCTGGATGGGACGGCGTGGAGACCTTTCACGCCAATGCCGGCATTGTACTCACAGACCGGGATCTCTTCCCCGACGGCTGCGCCCAGTTTACCGGGATACAGAACTTCGGAGATGTGTCTCTGGAAAAGCTCACCGGCTGCACCGCCTCCATCGTGCGGGAGGCAGATTTGGGGCTTGCCCGGATCTTTGACGATCAGGTGCGGATTCAGGGCGGCTTCTACCGCCGTGTGGACAATCTGGACGCCACAGAGGAGGGGGGCTACACCGGAGTCATCCGGGGGGATACGGTCATGATCGGCTCCTCCGGCTACCTTCAGGTTCACGGCATCCCCATCGAGCCGGGGTATCAGGTGAAAAACGCTGTGTTCTGCGCCATTAACGGACGGATTCAGGGCAGCTTTGCCCTGAACTACAGCCTTCCCCGAACCGTGAAGCCCGCCATTCAGACGCTGCTGCAGGGCGGCATCTCCCCGATTCTTGCCACCCGTGACTTCAATATCCAGCCGGATATTCTCCGCCGCCGGTTCAAGCTCCCGGCGGAGCGGATGCAGTATCCGCCGGTGCAGCGGCGCTTTGACCTCTCCGCCAAGGGTCAGCCCCACAACAAGGTGCTGGGGGCGCTAATCTTCCGGGAAGGGATTGTGCCCTATACCGATGCGATTCTGGGGGGCAAGCGTCTGCGCAGCGTGGTACGCTTCAACCTCTGGCTGACGCTGGCTGCCTCGGCGGTAGGCGCACTGCTGGGGCTGTACCTCACCGGCGTAAATGCGTTTCACTCCCTGAGTCTGGTGAATACGCTGTTTTTCCTGCTGATGTGGCTGGTGCCCACCGTGCTGATTTCCAACGGCGTGGATCAGTTTTAGAGCGGTGATCGGGCGCCCGCCGGGAAAGCAGGAGCAAATCATCATGGCAAAGCGGAACAGGGATTCTCCTGTTCCGCTTGCCTGTCCCTGCGTTGTCTGTGCAGCGGGAAACACGGGAAATCCGGTCAGAGAGGGCAGGCAGAGGGCGTGTGCCGGGGGTCGGAAAACGAACAGGGAACGAACATACTTTCCCTGTCCGGCTTATTGACAAACATGGGATACTTGCCTAGAATGTGGTTAAAGATACAAAAGCTGCAATATGTATGAGACTCTGCCCTTCCTGTCCGGCAGGGCAGGGGAACGTCTGCTGCCTGTATGGAACAAAGCGCACATATCCGGTTCGAAAACGGCTGGCCGGAGGGACAGCAGAGACAGTCAGAAACAGAAATCAGGGCAGGCCGTCCGTGTGTCCGCCGCATCTGACACAGCCTGTCAACAAGGAGATTCGATATGGACCAGGTTACCTACTATGGCGAGCTTTTTGGGATGTCGGTAGTCTTTACGATCTTTTTTATCTTCAAGTGGCACAAGCAGTACGATATACATATGACAGCCGTCTTCATGCTTCTGCCTGTCATCAACTTTGTCTATCTGCTGGTATATCTTTTCCATGACCCGGAGGCTACGGTTGCCCTGATGAGCATCAACTGTATCTGCGTCATGTTCTTACCCCTGCTGATTACCCTATGCGAGATGGACCTCTGCCAGATTCAGGTGAGCGACCTGATACGAAGAGGTGCGTTTGTCCTGAGTATGGCGGTGGCCGCTCCCTTCATGGTAATCAATGAGCTTCGCCCCGGAGCGATGCGGCTGGAGCAGACAGGCACTGTGTGGGTGCTGGTGAAGGATTACGGTCCCTACCAGATCGCCTACGACGCAGTTATTGTGCTGTTTCTGCTGATTGATCTGGGTGTGGTGCTTTATGCCTACAGAAACCAGATTCAGGTATCCAGAAGGATTCTGATGATGCTCTTCCTGCCCATCGCCCTCACCATTGGCGCCTCTGTGGCTGGCTCTGTGGTGTCTATCCCCGGCTATGAGATTCTCCCCGCCGCCTATGTGCTGACGCAGGTAATCTATCTGCTGATCGTGCGCCGCATGGCCTACTATAACGTGAGTGAAATGGTCATCGAGTCCATGGCCGAAAACGGAGAGATCGGCTTTATCACGGTGGATGCAAAGGGGAACTATCTGGGCAGCAACGAGACGGCGAAAAGCATTCTTCCGGAGCTGAATTATCTCGTGGTTGACGCTCCCATTCGCAATATAGACAGCAATCTGGAACAGGTGGCGGATTGGATTGATGCCTTCCAGCGCAAGCCGGAGGAAAACCGTTTTGTCTTTGTATCAAAAGGCAAGGACGGGAGCGGGGAGGAACGAATCTACCTTGTCAACATGGGGGATCTGTATTACGACGGGAAACGGTGCGGTTTTCAGGTGTTCCTGTCGGATGATACCCAGAACCAGAAGTACATTCAGCTTCTGGACCGATATAATGCGGATCTTCAGGCGGATGTGGAGGCCAAGACAGAGTACATTGTATCCATGCACGACAAGCTGGTGCTGAGTATGGCAATGATGGTGGAAAGCCGGGACAACTCAACCGGCGGTCACATCCGCAGAACCAGCGAGGGAGTTCGCCTTTTGACGGAGGCCATTCGGGAGGACGGCTCCCTCCAGCTTTCGGATGAGTTCTGTAAAAACATCATCAAGGCAGCGCCAATGCACGATTTGGGCAAGATTGCCGTGGACGATGCAATTCTCCGCAAGCCGGGCAGGTTTACGCCGGAGGAGTTTGAGAAGATGAAGTCCCACACGACGGAGGGACAGCGTATTGTCCACGAGATTCTGCAGGACACGGCAGACGATGCGTTCCGTCAGGTTGCAGAGAACGTGGCGCACTATCACCATGAGCGGGTGGACGGCTCCGGCTATCCCGTGGGTCTGAAGGGGGACGAGATTCCTCTGGAGGCACGGATAATGGCCATTGCCGACGTGTATGACGCTCTGGTGAGCAAGCGGGTTTATAAGGACTCCTTCTCCTTTGAGAAAGCAGATCAGATCATCATGGAGGGGATGGGGACGCAGTTTGACGCCAAGCTGGAGCGGTTTTATGTGGCTGCACGCCCCAGACTGGAGGCCTATTACACTGCAGAGGCCAAGGCGCAGTAAACACAGACGGGAGGTGCTTTGGAGCGCCTCCCGCTTTTTTCGAGCATGTGCAGAGGACGAATCTGCTCCTGCTGCCCTGCCCTGTCAGCTCACTGCTTCTCTTATTGCAGCTTAGGCATGAGAGGGAGAGAGACCCAGCCGGATGCCGGGCTTCCAGCCAAGCTGATTGTGACAGGGGCAGCAAATAATCCCTGTCTGAAATCAGCA